>JAYVDN010000424.1:0-4833 GCA_043749385.1 Polaromonas sp. | reverse complement strand
GGCGCAGTACGCAGTGGACTGCGGTAGTAACGCAATTTTGTTCACCTGCTCAGCCTTTGGTACCTGCATCGAGGCGGTAGCAGCCAGGCACTCCACCATGCCCGTGCTCAAGCCCAACGAAGCGATGATCGACGATGCCGCAGCGTTGGGCCAGCGCATCGGTTTGGTCGCCACCTTCGGCCCCACGCTCATCTCCATGCCGCCCGAGTTTCCCAAGCAGGTAGCGCTGGATACGGCGCTGGCCGAGGGCGCATTGGCTGCCCTGAATGCGGGTGATGGCGATCTGCACGATAAGCTCATCGCCCAGGCCGCTGCCGAGCTGGCTGCCAAAGGTTGCAAAGTGATAGCGCTAGCCCAGTTCAGCATGGCCCGCGCGGCGGGCTTGGTGCAGCAGCAAACCGGGCTGACCGTGATCACGCCGGTGTCCAGTGCAGTGGCTAAGCTTAAGTTGATGCTGGGGGCGGGTAAACCTGCTTGATGCTCCTCAGTTGCGTGCAGTTTGAAGATGCTTTTAGCGCTCCAAGCCAATAGAATATCGCGGTAGCAGCTATTACTTTAATAGTGTGCAGGCCATAACTGGGAAACTGTTGAGCCTGCACACCGCAAGCTACTCCCCCTCATACACTCGTACAAGGCTGGCAAAACGCGGCTTGCCACTGGGGGTGGTATCGCGGTAGGTGTAAGTGACCACACTGCCAATGGCGGGCGGGTTGTGTCGGTCCGCGTCACTTAGCCCAGTGCCTAATTTAAAGCGAAGGCCATCCAAGGTTTTGACCTCCAACGCCCCCACCATGCCCGCGTATTTGCCTTTGCCCGCGACATGGCCCACCACAGTGGCTTCTGCATCTTGCACCGCTTTGAGCTTGAGCAGCACCTCGCTACGGCCGGTCGTTACCGGCGCTGAGGCCCAATGCAGCATCAGGCCCTCGCCGCCTGCGGCAGAGATGCTTTTGAGCCTGGCCTGCAAAGCCGCGGGGTTGGCTACGGCGTACTGTTCCACGGATTGCAGCGCGGGCCATGCGGCAGCCTGCACCACGCTTTGCAACTGCGCAGCGCGCTGCGCAAAGGTGCCGCTGCCTTGCGGTAGCTCAAACACCATGTATTTCACCTGCTGCCACTCAGCATCGACAGGCTGAGCTTTGCGCACCGTGCCCGACAGCGCGTCAAACTGGCCACGCGCCAGCCACAGCTCACCGTCCAGCGGCGTGGCGGGCAGCTTGCCGGTAAACCAGGCAGGCGCAGCGATAGCACGGCCGCTGCGAAAACGCAGCACACTGCCATCCCACAGCGCCCGCACGCCGTCTAGCTTTTCGCTCACCAAATAGCCTGTGGGGTCCATGCCTTTGGGGGCGTTCTGCGCCAGTAACACCGGCAGGCTGGTTTTGGCCAGTGCAGGCAGGATGCCGCCCAAGGCACCACAGATAGCGAGTAGGCGAAAATGAAAGCGTCTGCGTTGTATAGTCATCTTCAACATCATATCGATTTGAGCGAAAATACCGCTATGCGATACATTCTTTGTTTAATTTCCATCAGCGCTTCGCTGTTGGCTGTCAACGCCATGGCTCAATCCAATATATTGGGCTTGCCAGCCGTGCCGCAAACACCCTTACAACCCGCTTTGGGTCCACAAGCTGTTGCGTCTGCACCCCAGGGGGGTGCCAGCGCCGCTGCCAAAAATGCCAAGCAAAGCGCTTCCTCCGCGCGTGCGGGTGCATCAGGCGCTAAGCCGGGTGCCGCTTTGCCGCAAGAGAGCGTCAACGATGCAGAAGCCAAAAGCGTGCTCAGCGGCGGCGTGACTATGGCTTCAAGCTATGAAGGCAAGCTTGCCACGGTGCGCGTAACGACCAATAACGTCTACCAAGGTACGGCTTACCGCGAGCAGGCCGTTAAAGCGGCCAAGCTGGTGCAGCGCGATTTGGTGACCTCCTGCGCTTGGCAGTGCAAGCCTGCACCCATGCCCACGCCCGTCATCCTGGACAGCGGCAAGCTGCAGTTTGTGATGGCGATTGACAACTACCCTCGTGTCTTAAGCTACGACGACATGATCACCATGCTGCTGGGCAAGCCGCTGGCTGTCACGCCCAAACCCGCCACCACGGCTACCGCCGCGCCCACCGCCGCCGCATCTGCAGTTGCCGCGCCCCGCCCAGCCGCCGCCCCAGCCGCCCCAACCGTTAACGCCTTGCCACCTGGCGTGGTGCGCTCTACCAATATGGACTCAGCTACCCAAGCTGCTCCAGCGCAATAAACCGTATGCATTTAGCCGATATTTTGTTCACCCAGGGCTTTGGCACACGGCGCATTTGCAACGGTTTGATAGAGCAGGGCCTGGTCGCTGTGTACGAAGCTGGCAGCGCTATACCCAAGGTCATTACCGCGCAAGACAATGCGGATTTTGAAGCAGAGGGCCTGCGCCTTCAGGTGCAAGGCGCAGACTGGCAGTGCCACAAACTGGCCTATGTGCTGCTGCACAAACCAGCGGGCTATGAATGTTCGCACAAGCCCAGTGCTTGGCCCAGTGTGTACACCCTGCTGCCCAGCCCACTGCGTCTGCGGCCCAATAAAAACGCTATTCAAGGCGTGCAAGCCGTGGGCCGGCTGGACCAAGACACCACCGGTCTCTTGCTGCTGTCTGATGACGGCCAGTTTATCCACCGCATCAGCTCGCCCAAACACCATGTGCCCAAGCTCTACCAAGTCACCTGCAAACACCCGGTGGATGAGAAGCAAACTGCCCAATTGCTGCAAGGCGTAGTGCTAGATGATTCACCCAATCCCGTGCGCGCAGCCGCCTGCGTGCAAACCGGCGAGCTGACCTTGGACTTGACCTTGACCGAAGGCAAATACCACCAAGTCAAGCGCATGCTGGCCGCCGTAAGCAACCGGGTAGAGGGTCTGCACCGCGCCAGCATGGGCGGGCTTAACCTGAACGGCTTGCCCAGTGGTGAATGGCGCTGGGTGACAGCGGATGATTTAAAGCTGCTGAAGGCTTGAGTGCTGAAGGTTCTCAGTACTGACGGTGCGCACAGCGCAGCGCTGCGAAGTAAGCCTCACCTGCAAGGCTTGAACGCTCACAGCGGGTTTAAAAAATTGACTACCGCAGCGGTTACGCTTGCGCCTTGGTCTTTGTGCGGTGAATGTCCGCAGCGCTCTATTTTTAATAGCTGCTCCCGCGATATTCTAGGGGTCTGCAGGCCTTTTATTATTGAATATTCACCGCCTAAAGCATCTAGCTGTGCCATCGTGCCATAGGCGTCGTCATAGCCTTGGATACCCAGCAGCGGGCAGCTAATGTGTGCGCCATCGGCCACTATGTCAAAGCTGCGAAAGGCCTCGCTCAGCCACACGTCGTTCCACTGCCAAAAGGCGCAGTCCACGTCGGCATGAAAGCGTGCCAGCTTGCTGCGCAAATCGGCTGTTTCATACGCCACCCGCGCCGCCTCGATGCTGCGCAGACTCACCTCTTCTACAAACAGGTGCGGCGCCATGGCAATGCACGCGCTGGTGGGGTAGCGGCTGGCATACAGCAAGGCGATGCTGGCACCGTCTGAGTGCCCCAGCAGCACGGGTTGGTCTATGCCGCAAGCGGCCAGCAGGGAAGGCAGTACCGTCCATGCCTCATGGTGAAGGTAGTCGGGCGGCAAACGGCCTGCGCGCTGGCCATTGACGGTATGCGTAGGCCCCCGCACATCGGGTACAGCGTCCGACCAGCCATAGCCGCGCCGCGAATACACCAAGCCCGCGCGCCCAGTGGCAGCACACACCTGCGCTGGAAAATCACGCCACATCGCCACCTAGCCCAGGCCCTCGTGCAAAAACACAATGGGGGCCAAAGCGCCGTCGCCTGCGATGCGCTGCACCTCTAGATTGACACCCAATATTTGCATGGTTTGCATGGGGTGCATTGTGCCGCAGGCAGCGCACCCGGCTACTTTGCACTACGCAGGCTGCGATAAACCGTTTCAGGCGCTCTGGCAGGGGGTAGCGGGTACACTTAGGGGTTGTGCGCGCAAGCCTTGTTGCATTGCACCATTTTGTTGGAACTTGATTTTGATTCGTAGACTGTTGTTCGCTCTCTCTGCCCTGTGTATGGCATGGGCTGCCTATGCACAAGCTGGCCCGGCTTCTCACCCGGTTTTCGTCCTCAATTCGCTGGATGCCAATATCAGCGTGATCGACCCCGTCACCTGGACGGAGACGCAGCGCATTCCCACCGGCAAGCAGCCGCACCATTTGTACCTCACACCCGATGAGAAATCTGTGATTGTGGCCAACGCGGGTAGTGATGCGCTCACGTTTATTGACCCCAAAACGGCGCAAATCCAGCGCACCATCAAAGGCATATTAGACCCGTACCACCTGCGGTTTTCGCCCGACATGAAGTGGTTTGTAACCGCAGCCAACCGTCTGAACCATATCGACATCTACCGCTGGGATGGTGCCAACCTCAGCCTGGCCAAACGCATTGCCACCAGCCGCACCCCCAGCCATTTATGGATCGACAGCAAATCCACCACCGTTTACAGCACCATGCAAGACAGCAACGAGCTGGTCGCCATCGACTTGGCTAGCCAAACCCTGCGTTGGCGCGTGGCCACGGGCGAGATGCCAGCCGACGTGTTTGGTACGCCTGATGACCGCTTTATGTTGGTCGGACTGACGGGCAGCAACAGCGTGCAGGTGTTTGACGTGTCGGGCCGTGAGCCCAAACTGCACAAAATGATCAAGACCGGCTTGGGCGCGCACGCCTTTCGCGCTGCGGGCGACAAGCGCCATGTGTTTGTCAGCAACCGCGTGGCCAACACCATCAGCAAAATGGACCTGCAAACTATG
>JAYVDN010000423.1:0-4220 GCA_043749385.1 Polaromonas sp. | reverse complement strand
GGGAATCGTGAAAAACATCACTCGATTGTGTCACGACAGCACCGACCCCAGAAGGTTTAAAGGCCTTCTACGATGGTGCGCAGCTGAAACTTCAGCGCGACGTTGTACAAAAACGTCTCATTGAACTGCCACGGCCCAGGCAAATTGCCCACCGGGCCAAAACTGGTGATGCGGCGAATCGCCTGCAAAGCCAGGTTATTGGTCTCGGGGCCGACCTTGGACTGGCGCATGAAGTCCAGGTTGCGGATGGTGCCGTCGGGGTTGAGCTGGATCTGCACCACGGGTATGCCGTACAGCGGGTCTTGCAGCTTGCCAGCGGCCACGGTGCCAGCGTTGGCGGCCATGATCATTTGCGCGGCGCGGCGGCGGTACTCGGCCCAGGTGCGCACTGCGGGCAAGCCCGATACGGCCGGGGGCGCGGCTTGTGGCACGGCGGAGGGTCTGGGCGGCGCTACGACGACCGGCGCGGGCACCGGTGCAGGCACAGGCGCAGGGGTGTGCGGCGGCAACGGCTTGCTGGAGCAACCCGCCAGCGTCACGGCGGCGGCAACAAAGGCCCATTGCCTACCGCGCTTGCCAGGCACAGCACTGAAGCGACGCGTAGGTGCTACAGTATCCATAGCTGCTCCCGCTATATTCTGTTGGGCTGCGAGTGGTTTATTCATAAAATTTTGCATAATATTAATGTAGTGCACGGTATATTTCCTCGGCCAGGTCTTTGGAGATGCCGTCTACGGTGGCGATGTCAGCGGCGCCCGCAGCGGCCACACCCCGGATCCCCCCGAAGCGCTGTAGTAGTTTCGCACGTCTTTTAGCGCCCACACCCGGTATTTCCTCTAATTTGCTACCGCCTGTGCGCACTTTGGCACGCGCAGCCCGCATGCCGGTGATGGCAAATCGGTGCGCTTCGTCTCGTATTTGGGCTACCAGCATGAGGGCTGCACTGTCTTTGGCGAGCGTGGCTTTTTCACGACCATCGGCAAACACCAGCTCTTCAAGGCCCACTTTGCGGCCTTCGCCCTTTTCCACACCGACGATCAAATTCAAATCTAATCCAAGTTGCGCAAACACCTCTTTGGCCATGCTGACCTGTCCTTTGCCGCCGTCCACCAGCACCAGATCAGGCATTTTGCAGGCCGGGCTGCTGCCCTCCAGTTCAACTGCGCGCTGGGCCTCGACTATTTTGCTGTAGCGCCGTGTGAGCACCTGGCGCATCGCAGCGTAGTCGTCGCCGCCGGTAATGCCCTCGATGTTGTAGCGGCGGTATTCGCTACTTTGCATTTTGTGACCATGAAAAACCACACAGCTGGCCTGCGTGGCCTCGCCCGCCGTGTGGCTGATGTCAAAACACTCGATGCGAAAGGCCGCCAAGTCGTCGGGCTCAAGGTCTAGCGCGGCCACCAGCGCGCGGGTGCGGGCCTGTTGGCTGCCCTCCTCTGCCAGCAAGCGGGCCAGCTGAATGTCGGCATTTTTCTGCGCCATCTCCAGCCAAATGCGCCGCTGTTCGCGCGGGTTGTGCACGGCGTTGATTTTGATGCCGGTTTGCTCTGTCAGCAGGGCGATCAGCTCGGGGTCGACCTTGTCGCTCAACAGCAAGGTGGGCGGGGGCGGCGTGTCCACATAATGCTGCGCAATAAAGGCCTCCAGCACCTCGGCGGCCGGTGCGTCGTTCACATTGCTGGGGAAGTAAGGCCGGTCGCCCAAATGCCGCCCGCCGCGCACCATGGCCAGGTTCACACAGGCCTTGCCACCGTTCACCCGCACCGCCAGAATGTCTACGTCTTTGTCGCTCACGTTATCTACCGACTGCTGGTGCAGCACCTTGGACAGCGCGCTGATCTGGTTACGCAGCTCGGCGGCTTGCTCAAACTCCAGCTTGTCGGCGTGCGCCATCATGCGCGCCTCCAGCTCTTTGACAATCGCATGCGTCTCGCCGCGCAAAAAGCGCTCGGCGTTGTAGGTGTCTTGCGCGTAATCTGCCGCACCGATATGCCCCACACACGGGCCGCTGCAGCGCTTGATTTGGTACAACAAACAAGGCCGGGTCCGGTTAGCAAAAATAGTGTCTTCGCAAGTGCGCAGCATAAAGACTTTTTGCAGCAGCTGAATGGTTTCTTTGACTGCCCAAGCGCTGGGGTAGGGGCCGAAGTAGCGGTGCTTTTTTTCTACCGCACCACGGTAGTAGGCGATGCGCGGGTAGTCGGGTGCCAGCACGGGTACGCGCTTGTTAGCGCCTTCCGCCGTCAATTCAACCACTACATTATTGATAGCTGCTCCCGCGATATTTTGTTGGGCTAGAGCCTTATTCTGCTTATATTCCCGATTCACCTGGCCGCTTGGCGCAAGGCCTGTCATTTTCAAATACGGGTAGCTCTTATCGTCCCGAAACAAAATATTGAAACGCGGGTTCAGCGTTTTAATCAGGTTGTTCTCCAGCAGCAGCGCCTCAGCCTCGGAGCGCACCACGGTGGTCTCCATCCGCACAATCTTGCTCACCATGTGGCCAATGCGCGTACCACCGTGGTTTTTCTGGAAATAGTTGGACACCCGCTTTTTCAGGTTCTTGGCTTTGCCGACGTACAGCAAGGCATTGTCTGTATCGAAATAGCGGTACACGCCTGGCAGCGCAGGCAAGGCGGTTACTTCGGCCAGCAGGCCGGCGGCGTGCTTGTGCACAGCGGCTGGGTCAGTGGCGGGAGCAGCGCTCTGGCCAGCGTTATCGCTATCAGGTAAGAAAGGTTTCTCGGTCATCCCCGTATTGTGGACAATCTAAGCCATGCAAACCATCCGGTCCTGGGACATTTTCTGCAAAGTGATCGACAACTTTGGCGACATTGGCGTGTGCTGGCGCCTGGCCTGCCAGTTGGCAGCGCGGGGCCAGCGGGTGCGCCTGTGGGTGGACGATGCCAGTGCGCTGGCGTGGATAGCGCCCCAAGGTGCCAGCGGCGTGGACGTGCAGGCCTGGACAACGGGCAGGCCCCAACTTGGCATTGATATTCCCGGCGATGTAGTCATTGAAGCCTTTGGTTGCGAGGTAAACGCAGGCTGGATAGCGTCAGTCAAAGCTGGCGAAACTTACGGAGAACCTACCGCAATGGCTCCTGAATTGGTAGCTGCTCCCGCGATTAAACACAGGGCTAGCGCCGGTACAGCTGTACAAAACTCGCCCGAAAACCGGCCCGCCCCACTGTGGATCAATCTGGAGTACCTCAGCGCGGAGGCATTTGCCCAACGCAGCCATGGCCTGCCCTCACCCGTCATGGCTGGCCCAGGCGTGGGCATGACCAAATGGTTTTACTATCCCGGCTTTACACCCCGCAGCGGTGGCCTGCTGCGCGAGGACGACCTGCTGGCACGGCAAGCCCAGTTCAAGCCGCTGCAGTGGCTGGCACAGCTGGATTTACCCGGCGCCGAAAATCGCCAAGATGGCAGCCCGGTGCAAACATTCAGCCTGTTTTGCTACGAACCTCACGCCCTCAAGCCCTGGCTAGAGCAGCTTGCACGCGGCCCGCAGCGCACGCAACTGCTGGTCACACATGGTCGGGCCGCTGCTGCCGTACAAGCATGCCTACCCATGCTGCAAGAAGGCAGTTTTACAAGAACAATAGCCCTCCAGGCCAATAGAATGTCGCGGGAGAAGCTATTATTATCGGAGCACCTTAGCATCCACTACCTGCCCGCGCTCACGCAATACCACTTTGACCACCTGCTATGGAGCTGCCAGTTCAACTGCGTGCGCGGCGAAGACTCTCTGGTACGCGCGCTGTGGGCAGGCCAGCCCTTTGTGTGGCACATCTACCCGCAGGATGACGGCGCCCACGCCGCCAAACTCGACGCGTTTTTAGACTGGCTAGAGGCTCCCGTCGATCTGCGACTGTTTCACCACGTGTGGAACGGCCTGAGCGCGCAGCCCTTACCGGCGTTGAACCTAGCGGCTTGGGGCGCTACCGCCCAAGCAGCGCGCCATCGGCTGTTGGCACAACCCGACGCCGTTACACAATTGATGGCGTTTGCAGATGCCAAGCGTGGCGCTTACATGCGGGCATAGTGTCCTGATTGCGCTAACGCCTTAGACCAACCCGCGTCTGTCAGTGCCGATGATGAAGCGCGCCGTCCACATTGATTTACCCCGCGCCGCCAATCAAGCGCAAACCGTCGCCAAGCAAGAACGCCAGCCCAAGCTGCATATTCGGGGCGAAAAATCCGTACGCTACGAGCGC
>JAYVDN010000422.1:0-5545 GCA_043749385.1 Polaromonas sp. | reverse complement strand
GGGGGCGTGGGGTCTCTAAAGTAACGGCCGCTCTGGTAGGGCAGCACGTCGCCGTAGGGCAGCTTGCCGGTGAGCAGCTGGTACAGCGTCACCCCCAGTGCAAACAGATCGCTTTGCGCATCGGGGGCCTGCGGGTCGCTCTCCCCGTTCACGCCATAACCCCACTGCTCCGGGTTCATGTAGCTGGGGGTGCCTGCGTGCAGCAGGCGGGTAAATTCTGGCTCGCTGCCGCTCAGGGCTACGCCCAGGTCAAGGATACGCAATACGCCATCGCTGCCCAGATGCAGGTTGGCAGGCTTGATGTCGCGGTGGATAACCGACTGGCGGTGCAACCTGCCCAGGGCTTTCAAGGTGTGCGTAGCGGCGCTAATGGATTGCTGCAGGCTGAATTTTTGTTGCTTGTCCAGTAGCTGTTGCAGCGTCTCGCCGGCATGCCAGTCGTACAGCAAATAAAACGTACTGCGCTCGGCGTGATTGGGTAGATGCTCGTGCAAGTGCACCAAATGCTCTGCGGCGCGGCTGGTTTGCATGCGCTTGGCCAGCCAGGCCTCGTGCGCCAGCATGGCACGCTCCTGCGCGTCGTGCTCGCGCGCGGGGTTCAGGGCTTTGAGCGCGTAGAGTTTTTTGCTGGTCGGGTCGCGCACTTGGTACAGCAGATTAATGCCGCTGTCAGCCACTACCGCGGTAATTTGCATGCCGTCTACCGTATCGCTTACTTTGTACTTCGGTGGTACGGGCAAGTGAAGCGCAAGGCGGTTCTCATCGCGCAGCGTGGCCTCCAGCACGCCCAGCACGCGCACCACGATGGCGCTGGCGTTGTCGTGCGTCCCTTGCGCAAGAGCGGCATCCACAATCTCGTCGCTGATGGCTTGGGCCGTGTCTTGCAGGGCCAGCTGGGTCAACTGCTTGTCTGACAGCACGCCATGCACGCCATCGGTCAGCAAAATGAACACATCACCGACCAGCAAATCGCCTTGGGAATAGTCCACTACCAGCCGCTCGTCGGCGCCTACCGCGCGCAGCAGCTGGTGGCGCATGTCGGGGTGGTCCACCACATGGTCAGTGGTCAGCAGTGTGGTGCGGCCCGCGCGCAGCAGGTAGGCCCGGGTATCACCCACATGCGCCAAGGTGTAGCTTTGACCGCGCAGCACGATGGCGGTAAGGGTGGTCAGGCCATATTCGCTTTTGCGGCGCTTGTTCACGCCCACCAGCCAGCTGTTGTGCGCCGCCAGCACGCGGTCGATGGCTACGGTGGTGTCCCAGGTCTCGGGCGTGCCGAAGTAGTCGCGCACCAGGCTCATCACGGTGGTTTGCGCGGCCTCTTTGCCTTGCCCGCCCGTGCTCACGCCGTCGGCGATGGCGCAGATGGCCCCAAAACCTTCGCGCCCCACCTCCGGCAGCATCGCCGCGCAGAAGTCTTCGTTAATGTCTTTTTTGCCGGGGTGCGAGGTATACCCGATGTCGATTTCAAATGCCATGCACCAGTTTATGCAAGATGCGTGCCCTTGTGTGGTGCGCAGGGTTTGGAGGCGCAGCGTGACGAGCGCCGCAGTGGCGTATTTGGCGCCATGGAGAACCCTTTAGCTCACCCTGGGCACTATTAATACTGTAGCTGCTCCCGCGATAGTTTAAAAGGCTGCAGGCTGATTGATATCTACAAACAGGATGAAAACCGGGTGTTTTTGGTGAAATTTACCGTTCTTGAGCGTTCTGGCGCTTGGAAGACCCGCGAAAATGGCCTGTTTTAAGGTATCTATGAGGCTGTAGCCCTTTAAAATATCGCGGGAGCAGCTACGAAATGTATAGTGCTTGTAGATGCCTTGCCCGGCTTTTCCACGTTGCGGCGAGACGCTTTGGCGTACGTTGGGAATGCTTCGCCGCGCTACGGTTTGAAAGCCGCCCCCCCCCTCAACCCATCCTCAACCCATCCTCAACCCATCCTCAACCCCTCCTCCACCCGCCCTAAAACCGCTCATGCGCCAGCAAAAACCGCCACTGCCCCAGCTCTAGCCCGGCCATGGGCACGCGTCCTACGCGTATGCGCTTCATTGCTACCACGGTCAGGCCCACGCGCTCACAGGCGCTGGCTATGCGCCCCGGCTCTGCGCCTTTGACGGCAAAGCGCAGGCCGGTGGTTTTGTCCGCCTGGGTGGTGATGGACACTTTGGCACTGAGCAGCACGCGGTCGTTCACGATGATGGGGCGGTTGAGCGCCTGCAAAGCCGCCTCACCCACGGCACCTGCTACCTCCACCACCATCTCGTTTTCCACCGTAGCGCGGTCTTCCCACAGCTTGCGCTGGATGGAAAAGTCTTGGGTAAAGACGACCAGCCCACTGGCCCCAAACTCTAGCGGTGTCACGCTGTCGTGGTCTTTCAGGTGGCGTTTGAGCAGGCGCACGCCCGAGCGGTCAGCGCGGCTGCGGCTGGCCTCGGTCAGCAAGGCCACGGCGGGCTTGCGGTCCCGCCCAGCTTCGTTGCTCCAGTCAAAGCCTGCAGGCTTGTGCAGCAGCACCGTCATCGGCACGCTGTCCAGCAGGCTGGCATCGCGGTCCAGCTCGATCTTTTCGTTGGTGACCCGCTCTTGCGGGCTCTCCACCACCCGCCCGTTTACCCGCACCCAGCCCCCTTCAATGTACTGCTCGGCCTGGCTGCGCGAGCAGGGCAACATTTCGGCAAGGCGTTTGGCTAGGCGGACGGGTTCGGTCATGGGAAGAAAACAAGGTAGCGCACCAATTAAGTGCGGTTGAGGCCGACTATGTTGGCATGGGGTTTGCACTAAGTATTGCATACCCGGAGAAAATTTAGTGAAAAAATCGAAATTAGTGATGGTGGGCAATGGGATGGCAGGCGTGCGTACCATAGAAGAGCTTTTGAAAATTGCGCCCGATTTGTATGACGTGACCGTATTTGGTGCGGAACCGCACCCCAACTACAACCGCATTTTGCTCAGCCCCGTGCTGGCAGGCGAACAAACCCTCGATGAAATCGTTTTGAATTCGTGGGACTGGTACAAAGAAAATAACATCACCCTGCATGCAGGTAAAAAAGTGGTCGAGGTTGACCGCGTCAAACGCATCGTGCGGGCCGACGACGGCACCGAGGTGGAATACGACCGTTTGCTGATGTGCACCGGCTCCAACCCATTTATTTTGCCGATCCCTGGTAAAGACCTGCAAGGCGTGATTGCCTACCGCGACATTGCCGACACCAACGCGATGATTGAGGCGTCTACCAAGTACAAAAAAGCCGTCGTCATTGGCGGCGGCCTGCTGGGCCTGGAGGCTGCAAATGGCCTGATGCTGCGCGGCATGCAAGTCACCGTCATCCACGTCATGCCTTGGCTGATGGAGCGCCAACTCGACAACGTGGCTGGTGGTTTGCTACAAAAATCCTTAGAGGCGCGCGGCCTGAAGTTTGTCATGGGCGGCCAAACCCAAGCGTTGATAGGCGATGCCGACGGCGGCAAGGGCGGCCGCGCTGACCGGGAGGGAACGCCCCGGGGTCGTGTCCGGGCGCTGCAATTCAAAGACGGCACAGAGATACCGACTGATCTGGTGGTGATGGCGGTGGGCATTCGCCCCAATACCGAGCTGGCCGAGAAGATGCACCTGCACTGCAACAAAGGTATCGTGGTGAACGACACCATGCAAACCACCACCGACGCACGCATTTACAGCGTGGGCGAATGCGCTGCGCACCGCGGCATAGCCTATGGCTTGGTGGCTCCGCTGTTTGAGCAGGCCAAGGTAGCAGCCAACCATTTGGCGCAGTTCGGCATTGGCCGCTATACCGGCTCGCTCACGTCCACCAAGCTTAAAGTCACTGGCATAGATTTGTTCAGCGCCGGTGACTTCCAGGGCGGCGAAGGCACCGAAGAGATCGTGATGAGCGACCCGTTTGGTGGCGTGTACAAAAAGCTGGTGCTCAAGGACAACAAACTGGTGGGTGCCTGCCTGTATGGCGACACCGTGGACGGCAGCTACTACTTCAAGCTGCTGCGGGGTGGCAAAGACGTGGGCGATATCCGCGACAAGCTGATGTTTGGCGAAGCCGCCATCAACAACAACATCGGCGACACCGGACACGAAGGCCACACCAAAGCCGCCAGCATGCCCGACGAGGCGGAGGTGTGCGGCTGCAATGGCGTGAACAAGGGCACTATCGTCAAAGCGATTCGCGAAAAAGGTTTGTTCACCGTCGATGAAGTGCGTAAACACACCAAGGCCAGCGGCGGCTGCGGCTCCTGCACCGGCCTGGTAGAGCAGATTTTGATGTTCACTGCGGGCGGCGACTACTCCGCCGCGCCCAAGCTCAAACCTATGTGCGGCTGCACCGACCATGGCCACCAGGCGGTGCGCGATGCGATTGTCAACAACAAACTGATGACCATTGCCAGCGTGCAGCAGTTCATGGAGTGGCGCACGCCCAACGGCTGCTCTAGCTGCCGCCCGGCTGTGAACTACTACCTCATCAGCTCATGGCCCAAAGAAGCCAAGGACGACCCGCAAAGCCGCTACATCAACGAACGCAGCCACGCCAACATCCAAAAAGATGGCACCTACAGCGTCATCCCGCGCATGTGGGGGGGCGAGACGACAGCCAGCGAACTGCGCCGCATTGCCGACGCAGTCGACAAATACAAAATCCCCACTGTCAAAGTCACAGGCGGCCAGCGCATCGACCTGCTGGGCGTGAAAAAAGAAGACTTGGTGAATGTGTGGAAAGACATCGGCATGCCATCAGGCCATGCCTATGCCAAAGCCCTGCGCACCGTCAAAACCTGCGTAGGCAGCGAATGGTGCCGTATGGGCACGCAAGACAGCACCCAAATGGGCAAAGACTTGGAGCGCGCCATGTGGCGCATGTATGCCCCGCACAAAGTCAAGTTTGCCGTCAGCGGGTGCCCCCGCAACTGCGCCGAGGCAGGCATCAAAGACGTCGGCATCATCGGCGTAGACAGCGGTTGGGAAATGTATGTCGCAGGCAACGGCGGCATCAAAACCGAAGTCGCGCACTTTTTTGTCAAACTCAAAACGGCTGAGGAAGTGCTCGAATACACCGGCGCATTTTGCGAGCTGTACCGGCAAGAGGGCTGGTACCTGGAGCGCACCGTGCACTACGTTTCACGCGTCGGTTTGGATTATGTGAAGAAGCGCATTCTGGACGACCACGACGGCCGCAAGGCGCTGTGGGAACGCCTGCAGTTTGCGCTGGACGGCGAACCGGATCCCTGGTTTGAATTCAACAAGGCTTCTGTGGATGTGCGGCAGTTTGAGGCTATCCCGGCTTGAAGACTTTTTAAAACCAAACTTCCGGACGCAGAGGACGCAAAGGTTACGCAAAGGACGCGAAAGAAGACAAAGAAAATTCAAAAATTGAATTCAAGAAATACAAAACTATTTACTAGAAATAGTCTTAAACAATTTTTGGTATTCCTTTTGCGTCCTTTGCGTAACCTTTGCGTCCTCTGCGTCCGGAAGTTCGCCCCCGCCCTATTGATAGATACAACACTATGACCACTTGGAAAAAAATCTGTTTCGTTC
>JAYVDN010000421.1:0-4384 GCA_043749385.1 Polaromonas sp. | reverse complement strand
CCTTTGGGAACATGTTCGCCAAAACCCTCGGCCACCAGTACCACGCCAACCACCACCAAAAACGACAATGCCAGCATTTTGATGGTGGGGTGCGCCGAGACAAAGTGCCCGATGGGGGCGGCAAACACCATCATCAACGCAACCGAGGCCACCACTGCGGCAATCATGATGCGTACATCGTCCACCATGCCCACGGCGGTAATGATGGAGTCCAGCGAAAACACCAAATCTATGATCATGATCTGCAAAATCACCGCACCGAACGTGGCCTTGACAGCGCTGGAAGCGTGGCCCTCCTCGCCCTCTAGAGACTGGTGGATCTCACTGGTGCTTTTCCAGATCAGGAACAGCCCACCGAGAATCAAAATCAGGTCGCGTCCAGAAATCTCGTTTCCAAACAGGCTGAACAAGGGCTCCACCAAACCGACAATCCAGGCCAGCACCAGCAGCAGACCAATACGCATGAACATCGCCATAAACAGCCCCAGCCGACGCGCAAACTCACGCCGCTCGGGAGGCAACTTGTCCACCAGGATGGAGATGAAAATAATGTTGTCAATACCCAGCACCAGCTCCAGAGCCGTCAGCGTGGCAAATGCAATCCAGGTTTGAGGGCTAGTGAGTAGTTCGATCATGCCGCGCCTTTAAGTTTGACCAGATCATAGCCGGATGGGAAATTCAACCGCACAAGGTAAAGTATGTTCTAGCCATGGCTCAAAATTGCTCGGCAATGCGCTGGCGCAGCCTGGGGTGCGGGTGAATCATCCAACAGCGGTTTGGTCACGCCTTCGTCGCAACCGCAGTTTGGCAGGTTTACAAGGTTTACTTTTAGCAACCACGACGGGGCCTCGGTTCAATGTGCAAACCATTAGATTTTGTTTAGCATCTGGCTTTATCTATAAAAGTACGGGGTGGTTATGCGTTATCTAAAAACAAATTTGTCAGTGATTACCTTGGCTGCTGCATTGGCTATGTCCGCCTGCGGTGGAGGCGGAGGGGGCGGTGAGGCTGCGCCTGCTGGCCAAGCGCCTACGGCCAACACATCACGCACTGGTACGATGGTTTATGTGCGAACCAGCGAACTGCTGGCTGTAGACATGGCAAGCGGCAAAACGCGCTTGTTGACTAACACACTTGGTAGCGTTGGCAGCAACCGAGATTATGCTGGTGCCTCGGTGGGGCCAGCAGGACAGTTTGCGGCCAGCTACAACACCGCCACATCGCTTTCTAATACGGGATGGGTGGATATTTTGAAGCCTGATGGCTCACTAGAAAGTAGCCTGCGGCTTAGATATATGTTCAATGGCCCTCCCTACATATCACCTGATGGCAGCAAAATCATGTTTGATGCCAGCTTCTACCCTGGCAGCTTGCCAACCAACAGATTCGTACAGGTGGTTTCCAGGACCGGGGAAAACTTGTTTTTCTATGGTGACTATTCCTTTCCAATGTGGATGCCAGATGGAAGACTTCTGTTATCTGGCAAAGACGGTTTATACATTGGTGAAGCCAAGATTGGTGGCAAAGCTGTTTTGATTCCCAATAGCCAAAACAACGGTAACTATTCTGTCAGTCCCGATGGAAAGAAAATTGCTTTAGTGCGCCGCGCGGCAACAGGCTCACCAAGACATGTCTACATGATCAATATTGATGGCACGGGCACCCGCCAGGTGACTAATTCCAAAACCAGCGAGGAGATTGATGTTAGTTTTTCACCGGACGGCAATAGTCTGATGGTTACTACGTCCGGTTGCATATCCGTATTTGACAGGTTCCCCTTCGCCATTGGCGACATAGATTCAGACTTAATACATGTGATCCCAGCCAGCGCCAGCATGTTGGACATTCTTGATGTCGCTAATTTATCTGGCACGGCTTTGCAAAGAGAGAACGGCTCTAGCCGATGTACTGATGGCACTTTAAGCTGGCGCTAATCGTTACGGGTACGGGTGCGGGTGGATGGTTTTGCCTATGTCAACGATGCACCGCGCACGCGCGACTTGGATGACATTTGTGCGCTGGTCCCGCAATAATTTCTGGCACTGCCCATTCACCGCTGCCTCCCACACCATATCGTCCTTGATATCGGCAAACTTGGGTCACCAAAACCACCCCGCAATGCCGCCAACGGAAAAACACACGCTATATTTTTTTGTAGCTGCTCCCGCTACATTCTATTGGCCTATAGGTTGATTTACATATCAAAAACCCATCAAATTTCCCGTTTTGTCGCGTTTGGAAGCCTCTGGACGCTGAAAAAACGGCTGAAAGCTGAAAATCTGCTGATTTTTGAGCCGTTTTTAAGATACTAATCGGGCTGCAAGCCAATAGAATATCGCGGGAGCAGCTATCTAATTTGTAGTGTGCATGACTGCCTAAGCGTTGGCCACCAAAGCTTGCGGGCGCGTGCTGCGCCAAAGCAGCAGCGCCACGATGGCGAAGTTCAGCAGGTTCCACGCCATGCCGTTGATAAATGCCGCGTGGTAAGAGCCCGTCAGGTCGAACACCTTGCCTGACATCCAGCCGCCCAGGGCCATGCCGAGCATGGTGCACATGATGACTGCGCCCACTTTGGCACCTGCGGTGGCAGGCGCAAAGTGTTCGCGCACGATGATGGCGTAGCTGGGCACAATGCCGCCCTGGAACAATCCAAACATCGCCGACACGACATACAGCGGCACCAAGCCGTCAAAGGGCAAAAACATCAGCAGGGCAATGCCTTGCAGGCCCGAGCCCAGCAGCAAGGTGCGCAGGCCGCCAATGCGGTCGCAAATGGCGCCCGAGATCAGGCGGCTCACAATGCCGCAGGCCAACATGAGCGAGAGCATTTCTGCGCCGCGCGCCGCGCCGTAGCCCAAGTCGGAGCAATAGGCCACGATGTGCACTTGCGGCATCGACATGGCCACGCAGCAGCCCAGGCCGGCAGCGCACAGCAGCGCCAAGGCCGGCCCCGGCTGCATGCCAAAGGGCTGGCCTCCAGCGGCTACAGCGCCAGCACCCCCTGCATTGGGCGCGGCCGCTTGCAAAGCCGGGGGCCGCTGGCGCATGAGCTGGGCCAGGGCCAGCATGGTCACACCGCAAAACAGTGCCAGGCCCAAGTAGGTGCTGCGCCAACCGACGGTTTGCACAAAGTGCTGCACGATGGGCGGCCAGATGGCACCGCCCAAGTAATTGCCGCTGGCGCACACCGCCACCGCAATGCCGCGCCGCCGCACGAACCACAGCGATGTGTCGGCCAGCAGCGGCGAAAACGTGGCCGCGCTACCGCACAGGCCAATCAGCAGCCCATGCGCCACGGCAAAAAGCCAAATATTGCCGGCCATCGCGGCCAGCGCAAAGCCCAGGCCCAGGCACACCGCGCCAATACGCAGCGGCACGGCCACGCCAAAGCGGTCGGCCAGCTTGCCCATCAGCAAACCGCCCACGCCAAACCCACTCATCAGCAAGGTGTAGGGCAGCGAAGCGTCAGCCCGCGCCACGCCAAAGTCGGCCTGCACGGCTGGCAGCACCACGGGCACAGCATACATACCGGCAGCGCCCACCGTCATCAGAGCCAAGGTAACCAGCAAGCGCAGCCAGGCAGTGCGGGAGTCCACCAAGTGGCTGGCAGCGGCTTGGGTGGCGCTCATGTTGGCCCGTGTACGAATAGGAAATTCAATCGCATGAAATCAAGTATGGCACGGATTGGGGGCAGCCAAACGCCCTGCCCCAAGCATACGGATTGGCAGAGACGAAGCTGCCGATTTTTTGCAGTTGAGTCGCGAAGAAAGCGCGTTGAGGTGTCCGACCATCACACTGAGAGCTTCTAGTGAATAAGCGGATGTATATGTGTTTTAGGCCTCCAGGCCAATGAAATATAGCGTAAGAAGCTACTGAATATATAGCAATTCAGCTACTCATAAGGCAGCGGCAGATGCATCCAGGTGCATAAAATGCTTATCCACCGTCAGCACCACCGCCCCGTGGCTCTGCGCCACCGCCCAGATCAGCGCGTCGGTCAGTGGCAGGGTAACGCCCTTGGCGCGCAGGGTTTGTAGCTTATTGCCCGCCATGGCCCAATCGGCCTCTACCGTGGGTAGGCTCGGCACACGGTCAAGCAGCATTTGCAGTTGGGCGGCCTCTTTAGGCGTCTTCACCCCCTGCAGCAACTCAGCCGCCACCACGCCGCACAAGCGCGCGCGGCCCGTGCTGATCAACTGCGCCACCTGGTCACCTAAATCGCCCTGCGCGTTGCGCAAAAAGTCGATCCATGCACAGGTGTCCACCAGCACTGCCGGGCCAGCTGTGACACCCAAGGCTGCACCGGCAGCCGCCTTCTTAATCGTTTTAGCCATGCAAACGCCCAAGCCTAAAGCGCAGCCGTGTCCAGCGCCCGCAGCGCCTG
>JAYVDN010000420.1:0-6666 GCA_043749385.1 Polaromonas sp. | reverse complement strand
GCCGACCCCACCCCAAACTGCCGCGCCGCATAAGTAGCCGTCGTAATCACCCCCCGCCCCGCATAGTCCTTCAGCCGAGCAAACGCCTCCACAGGAATGTCAGCCCGCGTCTGCCCTTCCGCAAGCAGCTCAATAGCCTCATCCACCTTCCTGCGTCCACCACCGATGACGACCGGCAAGCCCTTGAGTTGCGGATAGCGCAGCAACTCCACGGATGCGTAGAAAGCATCCATGTCCAGGTGGGCGATTCGGCGGATTTTGAGGGTCATGAGTAGGTTATTATTACTCAGAATTTGCTATTTATTTAGTAGCTGTTTAGGCAATAAATACGCCGGCTACAGGCATATTTAAATGAAATTTTGTACTCAAATCACTCGTATCTTTTCCACTAACCTTTTTCCTTGCCCCATGTCGCTCTTCACATTGATTCACCTACATATTACGACGCCAAAGCGAAGTTTTTGTTTTGTGTCCAATTCCGTCTTTAATCGAATGTTCTTTTTGAGTCTCAGAAATTTTTAAAGTAATTTCGTTTCGCTTTAAAAGTTTTCCAAATTGTGCATTGAATGAATAATAAGCAGGTGTTTTAATATTACTAACAAATATTCCACTGTATTTTTCAATGACATCTGTAGTTGAAAAATTTGAGTTAATATCAAAAGCAGAAATTATCTCTTTAATTCTATCTAAAGAGACTTCAATTTGTTCATCCATTTATTTCTCCTAACTATATATTCAATATGCAATTATTGCACTACCCAGCCTTTTTCAGATTTAATCATTAAGTATGAATTAGTGAGATCATAAGATGTACCTTTAGGCACAAGAATTTCACCCGCTCTCATTGGTTCACCATGGCCTATTCTTTTAGCTGCATCATCCATAACACCCAGAAGGAGACCATTTACACTTGCTATCGCTGGGCAGCCATCTAAAATAACACGACCCATTTTATCGCCCTCTGAAACGGCTGTTAAGTTTTTAGTCGCTTCAATGTTATATGAAATATCGATCTGATATTTATCGCCACGCTCTATGCCATTTGTTTTTTTAACATCTTTTATTTTAAATGATTCACAATTAGCCCATTGTGTTTTTATATTTGATTCAACACTAGCTACATCAGGCTTACTTGAACATGCTGATATTAAAAATATATTTAAAAATCCAAGTATTAACAATTTTTTATTTAGCATAATTTTTTCGTAAAGTAGTCGCGTTTGCGATGGTTTGTTAAAGTTGGTTAATTAATATACTTTTCACATTTTACGGCATCTTTGGCTGCAAACGCACAAATAGCATGTCAAAGCTTAAAAGCCTGCCATCAAATGAAGGCTCCTTCTTTCGCCCGGCGGGGCGAGAGAAGGCGGGGATGAGAGTGGGGGAAACACGCCAGCTTGCGCAGCTATAAAACGCTATATATTTAATAGCGTCATAGGCAATAAATACGCCGGCTAGAGTCCTAAAACACCCCTAAAACAGTCTTTTAATACGTCCCAGGCAACAAAATCCCCTCACCCACATTCTGGATATCCGTATGCCCGCAAAACGCCATCGTGATATCCAGCTCTTTGTGGATGATTTGCAGCGCTTTGGTCACCCCCGCCTCGCCCATCGCGCCCAGCCCGTACACCATGGCGCGGCCGATGAGGACGCCTTTGGCTCCCAGCGCCCAGGCTTTGAGCACATCTTGCCCGGAGCGGATGCCGCCGTCCATCCAGACCTCGATCTGGTCACCCACCGCCGCCACAATCGGTGGCAGCGCTTTGATGCTGGATTCTGCGCCGTCCAGCTGACGGCCGCCGTGGTTGCTGACCACGATGGCGTCTGCACCGCTCAGCACCGCCAGTTTGGCGTCTTCCACGTCTTGGATGCCCTTCAAAATCAGCTTGCCGCCCCATTGGGCTTTGACCCATTTGACGTCTTCCCAAGACAGGCGTGGGTCAAACTGTTCGTTGGTCCAAACGGCGAGAGAGTTCATGTCGCTCACTTCTTTGACGTGGCCGACCAAGTTGCCAAAGCTGCGGCGTTTGGTGCCGAGCATGCCGAAACACCAGCGTAGCTTGGTGGATAAATTGATGATATTGGCAAGCGTCGGGCGCGGCGGTGCGGTCAGGCCGTTTTTCAGGTCTTTGTGGCGCTGGCCGATGACCTGCAGATCCAGCGTCAGCACCAAGGCGCTGCATTTGGCGGCTTTGCAGCGGTCTATCATGCGGGCCATGGCGTCGCGGTCGCGCATCATGTAGAGCTGGAACATGAAGGGCGTGGTGGTGTTGGCGGCGATGTCTTCAATCGAGCAGATGCTCATGGTCGACAAAATGAAGGGGATGCCGAACTTCTCCGCCGCTTTGGCTGCTTTGATTTCGCCATCGGCGCTTTGCATGCCGGTCAAACCGACGGGTGCAATGGCGACTGGCATTTTGGTATCAATGCCGACCATTTTGGTGGCTGTGGTGCGGTTTTCCATGTTCACAGCGACACGTTGGCGCAGCTTGATGGTCTGAAAATCGTCAGAATTGGCGCGGTAGGTGCTCTCGGTCCACGAGCCGGAGTCGGCGTAGTCGTAAAACATCTTGGGAACGCGCTTTTTATACAAAACGCGCAGGTCTTCTATGGTGGTGATGACGGTCATGGGGGTCTCCTGTATTTGACTAAGGTGATGGTGGCAGTGAGCCCAAAGCAGAGAATGCAACAAGGCTAAATTTGCGGCACTTTACGCAACAGGTAATCGTGAAACAAGGGGACGGTGAAAGCCGTATCGCCATGGCTGGGGCTCCAAACAATACCTTTTGAGATCAATTTAGACCTAGCAGGACCCAATGAGGAAGCTGGTTTGTTTAGTTTTTGCGCAATGTCACCAGAGCGATGCGGGCCGGCACCTAATTCGGCCATAGCGCGCAAGTATCTCCGCTCCATCGGGGTCGTTCTTTCAAGTCGTACTTTAAAGAAGCTTTCGTCTAAAGTGGCTATGGTCAAGACAGAGGCCTGCTTAACGTCAGCAAGCGTAATTGGACTTGTTGTCGCAACATCCCAAACATGCTTACCCCATTCTTGGAGAAAGTATGGATAACCGTGCGTGTGCATGATGATTTCCGACAGTGCCTCGTCTAAAAAATCAACACCCAAAGCGGCCGCAGGTTTTCTGATAACGTCACTAGCTGCAGCCGCGTCGAGCTTGTCGACGATAGGGTAGTCAAACAAGCGCTCTGCATACGATTTGGCTTCACCTGCGATACTCAGCAATTGAGGCAGTCCAGCGCCTACCAGCGTAAGCGGCAAGTTTAGTTGTGCGCAGCGATGTAAAGCAGAAATTAATGCAGAAAACTGGTCTTGTTTAACGTACTGTAATTCGTCGACAAAAAGCGCAAGCACCGTATTTGCAGACTGTGCAGCAGCAGCACACTCAACAAACAGTGCAGCAAGGTCAACCTCCAGATCACCGTTGTCAGCCAAGCCAGGTTCCGGGTCGAAATCTAGGCCGACCTCTATGTCGTTGTATTTCACTTTCAGACTTTTTGCGAGCCCAGCAAGTGCTCTAAGCGCTTTTTGTGCAACCGCCTTGGACGCTTCAAAGTTGCTCAACCGCAGTAAAGCCAAGCGAAGCGCGGGGGCGAGAACGGCTGGTAAGGAGCGATTTTCAGGCACCTCAATGCGGACCGTATGAATACCCGTTTTTTCAGCATCGGAACGCATTCTGTCTAAAAGAACAGTCTTTCCAACGCCTCGCAAACCCACCATGATGACACTTTTTGCAGAGTTACCAATGCGCAAACGCTCAATACAGATGCGTACTTTTTCTCTCAATTCATCACGCCCTGCCAATTCACGTGGCGGCGTACCAGCACCTGGTGTGTATGGATTAGTGATTGGATTCATTGTTTATAAGAAGTTTACTAAATTTATCAAAATTTGATAATATCACTAAACTACTTATAGACCCACAAATTGCAGCACTTTTAAATTAACCGTACTTTATGCCGTGCAATCTGCAGCCGCACCTGCGCTGGCGCCGTGCCACCCAAGGTGCTGCGGGCATTCAGCGAGCCGCGCAGGGAGAGCACGTCGTACACGTCTTTTTCGATTTTCGGGTTGAACTGCTGCAACACGGTCAAAGGCAGTTCCGACAAATCAACCTGGTGCGCCATAGCGGCTTTGACGGCGTGGGCGACGGCTTCGTGGGCGTCGCGGAAAGGCAGGCCTTTTTTGACCATGTAGTCGGCCAGATCGGTCGCGGTGGCGTAGCCTTTGAGGGTGGCACGCTCCATGACTTCGGGTTTGACGGTGATGGAACCCATCATTTCAGCAAAAATACGCAGCGTGTCTTTCAGGGTGTCCACCGTGTCAAACAGCGGCTCTTTGTCTTCCTGGTTGTCTTTGTTGTAGGCCAGGGGTTGGCCTTTCATCAAGGTGATCAAGCCCATCAAATGACCGACGACACGACCGGTTTTGCCGCGCGCCAGCTCGGGCACGTCCGGGTTTTTCTTTTGCGGCATGATAGACGAGCCGGTGGTGTAGGCATCGCCAATTTGAATGAAACCAAAGCTCTGGCTCATCCACAAAATCAATTCTTCAGACAAACGGCTGATATGCACCATGACCAGGCTGGCCGCAGCGGTGAATTCAATCGCAAAGTCGCGGTCGCTGACTGCGTCCAAGCTGTTTTGGCAAACTTGTGGGTTGCCTTTTTCGTCAACCATGCCCAGCGTTTTCGCGACGCGTTCGCGGTCCAGCGGGTAGCTGGTACCCGCCAGGGCGGCTGCGCCCAGCGGCAGGTGGTTGACACGGCGGCGCACGTCCTGCATGCGCTCGGCGTCGCGGCTGAACATCTCCACGTAGGCCAGCATGTGGTGGCCAAAGCTAACCGGCTGCGCCACTTGCAGGTGGGTGAAACCCGGCAGGATGACTTCGACGTTTTTCTCGGCGATGGCGAGCAAGGCTTTTTGCAGCTCAGTAAGTAAGTCGCCAATCAGATCAATCTCGCCGCGCAGCCACAGGCGCACATCGGTAGCGACTTGGTCGTTGCGGCTCCGGCCGGTGTGCAGGCGCTTACCAGCGTCGCCCACCAGCGTGGTCAAACGGGCTTCGATGTTGAGATGTACGTCTTCCAGATCCAATTTCCACTCAAAAGCGCCAGATTCGATTTCCGCGCTGATTTGCCCCAAGCCTTTTTGAATCGACGCATGATCCACATCAGAAATGATTTTTTGCGCCGCCAGCATCTCGGCATGCGCCAAAGAACCGGCAATGTCGGCCTGCCACAGGCGTTTGTCAAAAAACACGCTGGAGGTGTAGCGTTTCACCAAGTCGCTCATGGGCTCAGAAAACAGGGCGGACCAGGCTTGGGATTTTTTGTCGAGTTGATTGATGGACATGGTGGTAGACATGGATAAATGGCTTCAAAAAGCGTAGGAATAAACGAGGAATTGAGAGATTTCCTCTATTATCGGGCTCTATTCCCTAGTTTTTAGCCACTTTTCACCCTCTTTTCAGTCACTTTTTCAAGATGTCACCCCAGCCAGCCCGATTGACGGCTCCTTCTGCCTTGGTATTTGACGCCTGTCAGGTGGGCGTCGTTTTGCGCACGGTGCTTGTCGTGCAAGCCGTTTTAGCGGTGGTGATGATGTTTTTTGAGGACAGTTTGATCGCTTGGGGGGCAAAACTAGCCTTGGTCACAGGTGGCGCTTTGCCGGGCACCTTGCTGTGGCTGGTTGTCACTTGCAGCCTCAAGCACCAGCTGCAGCGCCTACCCCGAAGTGGCCAATATGCGGCAGGGATTGGTTTGGGCGCTGGCGCAGGCATTTACGCGGTGTTGATGTTGTTGTTGGCAGCGGCGATTTCCTCCACATCGGCACCGTGGCTGGCCAGTGGCTTTGCTGGCGCCTTGTTTGCTGCGGCTTTGGTGGCAGCGCTGGAATGGCGCGCCAAAGGGCGCACGCCTGCGGCAACGGCGGCCAAACTAGCCGAGCTGCAATCGCGCATTCGCCCGCATTTTTTGTTCAATACACTCAACAGTGCCATCGCCCTGGTGCGACAAGAACCAGCGCGGGCTGAGGCATTGCTTGAAGATTTGAGCGACTTGTTCAGGGCGGCCTTGGCGGAACATGGTGAATCCGTCACCTTGGCGCAAGAAATTGAGCTGGCGAAAAACTACTTGTCGATTGAGCAGGTGCGTTTTGGCGACCGCCTGCAGGTGCAGTGGCAGCTGGACCCTGCCGCCCACCTGGCCAAACTGCCCCCCTTGCTGCTGCAGCCTTTGGTTGAAAATGCGGTTCACCACGGTGTAGAACCCAGTTCTACGGGCGGTAACATTGTGATTTCAACCAAGCGTGAAAGCCGCAAAGTGGTAGTGCTCATCTCCAATTCATTGCCGGACCAAGCGCTAGCTGCGTCCGCCGGCCAAGGCATGGCACTCAACAATGTGCGTGGCCGTTTGAGTTTGCTGCACGACATTGAAAGCTCGTTTCAAGCCGGCGTGAAAGACGGCCACTATGTTGTGCGCATGGAGCTTCCCCTATGAGCGCTGCGCATGTTTTAAACGTTTTGATTGTTGACGATGAGCACCTTGCACGCAACAGGCTGCGCACGCTGCTGGGTGATTGCACACAACCGATGGCGACGGTGGGCGGCGAAGCCCAAAACGCTTTGGAAGCACTTGCCCAGCTTGAA
>JAYVDN010000419.1:0-5935 GCA_043749385.1 Polaromonas sp. | reverse complement strand
AACTCGTCTTTGCAGGCCAGGTAGGCTGCATGCGGCCCGCCATTGCACAGCGGCATGCCCAGGCGCTGGGTGGTGCCCACCACAATGTCAGCGCCCCATTCGCCTGGAGGCGTAATCAATGTCAGAGCGAGTAAATCTGCAGCGGCAATAAAGGCAGCCTGGTGTGCGTGCACCGCCGGCACATCATCGGTGTAGTTGTGAATAGATCCGTCGGTAGAGGGGTATTGGGCCAGCACAGCAAAATAGTCACCCGCTTTGACCTTGGCGTCCCACTCCTGGGCAGACATGGCAATGCTGACCTCAATACCCAAGGGCTTGGCGCGCGTTTGAATCACCTCGATCGTCTGCGGATGGCAGTCACCCGCCACAACGAAGGTGTTGCTTTTGCTTTTCACACTGCGCTTGGCCAGTGTCATCGCTTCAGCCGCCGCCGTGGCCTCGTCCAGCATCGATGCATTGGCCATCGGCATACCCGTCAGGTCGCAGACCATGGTTTGAAAATTGATCAACGCCTCCATACGGCCTTGGCTGATCTCGGCCTGGTAAGGCGTGTACGCCGTGTACCAAGCAGGGTTTTCAAGAATGTTACGCAAAATCACGCCGGGCGTGTGGCAGCTGTAATAGCCTTGGCCGATATAGCTTTTAAACACATTGTTCTGGGATGCAATGGCCTTCATTTCGGCCAACGCTGCCGCCTCGGTAATTGGCGCAGGCAGCACCATCCCCGCGCTGCGCGCAATGCTGCGCGGCACGATGGCTTCGATCAATGCGCGGCGTGATGCCGCGCCCACCACACTAAGCATGTGCTTTTGCGCCGCCTCATCGATACCGATATGGCGTGCGATGAATTCGCTGGCGTTTTCTAAGTCGCTCAAGGGGAGGGCGGATTGCATCAACATGGTGGTCTGCTCACTAACGTAATAAGGAAAGTCCGGTATTCAAAAGACTTTAAGCGTTCTGTTCAAACGCGCTATAGCTAATCTCGTCCATCAGCGCCGCAATCTGCGACGCATCAGACAGCTTGACTTTGAAGAACCAGCCAGTGCCCAGTGGGTCGCTGTTAGCCAGCGACGGGTCGGCGCGCAAAGCCTCGTTTACTTCAGTCACGGTGCCGCTGACGGGCATGTATACGTCGGCTGCGGCTTTGACGCTCTCCACCACGCCTGCAGTGTCTTTTTGGGTGTAGGTTTTGCCCACTTCAGGCAAGTCCACAAACACCACATCCCCTAGCGCATCTTGCGCATGGTGGGTAATGCCGACCGTGGCCGTATCGCCAACGATGTCGAGCCATTCATGGTCTTCGGTGTATTTCTTACTCATGGTGATATTCCTTTTTTAAGTGGGTTCAGAGGTAAATGGGGTCAGAGAGATAAATGAGGTAAGTGGGGTCAGATGAAGTTTATCGATGAAATTTATCACCCTAGGGAAACCGTTTTGAATTTACTACGTGGACGCCGCTGGGCCACGGTAGTAGCGGTTGGGTACAAATGGCATGCTGCTGACAAGCATGGGTACCGCCTTGCCGCGCACCATCGCGTGCAGCAAGGTGCCGTTGGCCGACAGTTCAGCGGGTACGTAGCCCATGGCAATAGGCCGGTTAATGGTGGGGCCCAGCAAACCGCTGGTGATTTTGCCAACGGGTTTGCTGTCGGGTGCACTGTGAGGCATAAAAAGCTCGACACCTTCGCGCACCGGTATGCGCTCTTGCGCTATCAATCCTACGCGTTTTCTCCATGGCTTTTGAGCCACTATCCCTGCAGCGTCGGCGCAAGCAGCTAGTATTTTTGTATCGCCTGGAAATCCACCGGCGCGCGCACCGCCGCCACGCCGTACTTTTTGAATCGCCCAAGCGAGGGACGCTTCCAGCGGGTCCGTGCTGGTGTCAATATCTTGCCCGTACAAACACAGGCCAGCTTCCAGGCGCAGTGAGTTACGCGCACCCAAGCCGACAGGTGTCACTTCGGGTTGTGCGAGCAGGGTGCGTGCGAGGGCATCGGTGCTCTGCGCGGGCACCGAGATTTCAAAACCGTCTTCACCGGTGTAGCCGCTGCGGGTGATAAACAGGGCTGCTCCGTTCCAGGTGAAAGCGCCGCCGGTCATAAATACCAATTGATCTACACCCGGTACTACGCGCTGCAGGGCGTTAACAGCCTGCGGGCCTTGAAGTGCCAACAAACCTTGCGTGGGTAGGGTGACAATCTCGCAGCGCCGGCCTATCCTGGCTTGGATGTGCGCAATATCGCCTGCCTTGCAAGCGCCATTGACGATGACAAAGATATTGCCCCCACCTTGGTTAACAAACATCAGATCGTCAATGATGGTGCCATCTTCAGTGGTCAACAGCCCGTAGCGCTGCTTGCCCACAGCCAGATCGACTACATCCACCGGCATGAGTGTTTCAAAAGCTGCAGCGGCATCTTTGCCGCGCAGCAGCAGTTGCCCCATGTGGGAGACGTCAAACAAGCCCGCCGCACTGCGCGTGTGCGCATGCTCAGCCATCAGGCCCATGGGGTATTGCACAGGCATGCTGTAGCCTGCAAAAGGCACCATCTTGGCACCCAGCTCGGTGTGCAGCGCATGAAGCGGCGTGGTAAGTAAAGACAAAGACGAATCAGCAGACATGGTGCTCGAGGTTTCCATAGTTTCACGGGCCATGATTGGCACTGTGAAGGAACCCCGTTGTCCGCTTTACCTGAGAGATTCACGCTGGCGATGCAGCGCTTGCCCCTTCGGTGGGCTTCATTAAAAAAGAAGCCTCTCTCCAACAGAATTGTGTGGTGCCTGTCCTTTTGCCTGAGCGTTTGCAGATGCCGCAACTACGGTCTCCACTGCGCCTTCGGCGGTCTCCTTGCGGAAACTCTCTCCAAGCTATACGTATTCTACCCACAACTGGGGCAGCCGCGTTCGCCGGGATGCGAGAGGTTTAGGCGCGCTGCTGCGGCATACTCTGGGCATGCTGGATTTAAAAAAATACGTTCCTTTTTTGGCCTGGCCCCGCCCTGATGCGGCGTTGCTGCGCGGTGAGCTGAGCGCCGGCCTGACGGTGGCGCTGGTGATGGTGCCGCAGTCGGTGGCCTACGCGGGCTTGGCGGGTATGCCTTTGATTACCGGGCTGTACGCTGCGCTGCTGCCCGCCTTGGTGGCCGTGCTGTTTGGCAGCTCCACTCGGCTTTCGGTGGGGCCTGCTGCGCTCACGTGTGTGCTGATCGCCGCATCGCTCAACGGGCTGGCCGAGCCGGGCAGTGCACAGTGGGTCAACCTGGCGGTGTGGCTGGCGATTCTTTCTGGTCTGATGCAACTGGCGTTGGGCGCGCTCAGTTTGGGCTGGCTGCTGAATCTGGTGAGCTCGCCGGTGTTTACCGGGTTTACGCAAGCTGCAGCGCTGCTCATCATGGCATCGCAGTTGCCTTCATTTTTAGGCTTGCAAGGGCCACTGGCCAGCGTGCTCGATGGTGCGCGCTTTGACCTGGCTGCCTTGGGCTTTGGTGTGGTGTCGCTGGCCTTGCTGATCTTGGGCAAGCGCTATGCCCAGCGCCTGCCTATGGTGCTGCTGGTCGCGGGCGCAGCCGCACTGGTCAGCTGGGGCAGCGGCTACTCTGCCAGCGGCGGCGCTATCATTGGTGCGCTGCCAGCAGGCTTGCCCAGCCTGTACTGGCCCAGCGTGCCAGACATCCATACGCTGGTGGCGCTGCTGGTACCCGCCTGCGTGATTGCCCTGGTAAGTTTTTTGGAAACTGCGTCGAGTGCAAAAATCGAAGCGCTGCGCGACGGCAAGCTGTGGAACACCAACCAGGATTTGATCGGTCAAGGTCTGGCCAAGCTGGCCAGCGCACTCAGCGGTAGTTTCGCCACCAGCACTTCGTTCTCGCGTTCGGCCATTACGCTCAAAGCGGGGGCTAAAACGGGTTGGTCAGGCTTGGCTACCGTGGCCTGCGTGCTGCTGACACTGCTGGTGCTGATGCCCGCGCTGCACCATGTGCCGCGCGCGGTGCTGGCGGCAGTGGTGATCAATGCCGTGATGGGAATGGTCAAACCCCAGCAGTGGGCCTGGCTGTGGCGTATTGACAAGGTAGAGGCGATGACGGCGGGCGTGACCTTTGTGGTGACCTTGCTCACCGCACCGCGCATTTACTGGGGCGTGCTGGCGGGAGTGGTGATGGGCTTGGTGCATTTTTTGTTGCTGCGTCTGCACCCGCGCATTATCGAAGTAGGCCTGCACGGCGACGGCAGCATGCGCGACCGCCACCTGTGGAAGCTGCCGCCACTGGCAGACAAGCTGTACGCCTTGCGTATGGACGCTGAGCTGGACTTCGCCTCGGCCAGCGCGTTAGAACGCGCCATCATCGAGCACTTAGCCCAGCACCCACAGGTGCGCCACGTGTGTCTGTTTGCCCAGCCGATTAACCGCATCGATGCCACCGGGGTAGAAGTGTTTGGACAGATGCGCACCGCATTGACGGCACGCGGCGTGACGCTGCATATCAGCGGTATCAAGCTGCCCATAGAAAAGGTTTTACTCAAGACGAATGTGTTGCAGCCTGGGGCCCTGCTGCGCATGTACCGCACGGATGCAGAAACCTTGGCGGCGCTGCAAAAGCTGGAGCGGGCTTGAACCTTTGGCAAACACTTGGAGCAGCTGCTAAATGCGTAGCGTACAGATGGATGAGAAACGATTTTCAGGAACATAGGGCTCTGGCACGGCCAGCGCTTCCAGGCACGCAGCTTATGGGGACAGCAACGCAGCCCAGAAACCTGAGCGACCGGGTAAACCATCTACGTCCAGGCGGCACCGGGCGATATGATGCCTGCCATGCCATTTGCATCGAACGCGACAGTCTGTGCTGGTTTAAACTAAGTTTTCTGTCCAGTCCAGCTTTGTATTCACGCTTTACAAGGAGCCCCACATGAACTACCAGCGCCGCCAGTTATTCATTGCCACCAGCGCCGTGGCTGGCCTGGCCATCGTAGCATCAGCACTGCCTGTGTACGCAAAAGCGCCCATCGTTGGCAGCCAGGCCATCAGCGTGCACCGGCTCAAGCTGGGTAATTTTGAAGTCACCAGCATTCTGGACGGCTATATTGAGCTGGACCCCCGGTTGCTCACTGCCCCGCCCGAGCTGGTGCAGCGACTGCTGGAGGCCTCCAATTTGCCCTATGGGCCTATTCGCACGCCCGTCAACACCTTCTTGGTCAACACCGGCGATAAACTGGTTTTGCTGGACACCGGAGGGGCTCAATTTTTAGGTCCCAATGCAGGCCGGTTGGTGCAAGGCTTGGCCGCTGCCGGGGTGGAGCCCTCGCAGATTGATGAGGTGTACATCACCCACATGCACGGCGACCACTTGCACGGTGCCGTCACCCCCGAAGGTGCGGCGCTCTTTCCCAACGCGGTGCTGCGCATTGCCCAGCAAGATGTGGACTATTGGCTCAACGCCGAAGTGGAGGCTGCTGCGCCTGCCGCGCAAAAAGGACGGTTTATGCCTGCCAAGCGGGCCAAGGCCGCGTATGGTGACCGACTCAAACCGTTCAAGCAAGGCGAAGAGTTGACCCCCGGCATTACCAGCGTGGCAGCGGTTGGGCACACCCCCGGGCACACCTGCTTTATGGTGACCTCGGGCACCGCACGCATGCTGGCGGTGGGTGATTTGATCCATATCGCGCCGGTTCAGTTTGCCAACCCCGAGGTGACGATTGCGTTTGACTGGGAGAGCGCCAAAGCCAGCAGTGCGCGTACGAATATGTTTGACTTGGCAGCCAAAGACGACATTTTGGTCGCTGCAGTGCATTTGCCGTTCCCGGGCTTGGGACATTTGCGTAAAACGGGCAGCTCGTATGCGTACACTCCGTTGTCTTGGCGGTTATTTTGATTCGTGCTGTAATTTCTGGATGATGTGTTGCAGGGTTATCGATGAAATCAAACTCCGGCAACTGCATT
>JAYVDN010000418.1:0-2930 GCA_043749385.1 Polaromonas sp. | reverse complement strand
ACGCCTTTGCAGTGGCCTAGCTGGTGCGCAAAGCAGCGGCCTTTGCCAGCCTCCAGCCCGAGCGCTTGCGGGCACAGCTTGTGCTCTGTTGCCAGTTCTCTCAACGCCAAAGTAGCCTGCGCTTTGGAGCGGTACACGCCAAACATCTGGCCAAACAGTTGGGGTTGCAGCGCATCGCCGCGCACCAGGGTGAGCAAGGGGCGCTCTGCCGGCTCGGCGCTGAGTTGCCAAGCACACAGGCTGCGCTCGCGGCGTAGTTGGCGGTTAAACACGGGTTGCAACTCCTTCACCAGCCGTGCTTCGAGCAGCAGCGCGCCCAGCTCACCTGCAGTCTCGCGCCATTCGATGCGCCGTACCTCCTGGGCCATGCGCATCTCGCGCGCCTGGGTGCTGGCCGCCTGAAAATGCGACATCACCCGCGCCCGCAGGGTGACGCTTTTGCCCACGTACAGCGGCAGCGGCCCATCGCCGTAAAAAAGGTAAACGCCGGGCGTGTTGGGCATGCTGGCGATCTCGGTCTCCAGATGCGGTGGCACCACCGCGCTGCCTTGCAGCAGGGCCAGCGCCTGGCCTTGCACCTGCGGCGCGCCCAGCTCTTGCGTGGCCACACGCAGCCAGGCCTGCATCACGTCCACATCGCCCATCGCACGGTGGCGCGCCATGGTGGTCAGGCCGTGGCGTTGCATGATGGCGTCCAGCCCATGGCCCTTGTGCTGCGGATACAGCTTGCGCGACAGGCGCACGGTGCACAGCGTTTTGACCTTGAGCGCCACGCCTATGCGCTCAAACTCGTGCAGCAAAAAGCTATGGTCAAAGCGCACGTTATGCGCCACCAGCACCGCACCGTCCAGCAGTTGCAAAAGCTGCTCGCTCACCTGGTCAAAGCGCGGCGCATCCTGCACCATGTCGTCGTTAATGCCAGTGAGCTGCTGGATGAAATACGGAATGCTGCACCCAGGGTTCACCAAGCTGCTCCAGCGCGCTACCTCCACCCCGTGCTCCACCCGCACCGCCGCAATCTCGGTAATGCGGCTGTGCAGCGGGGTACCACCAGTGGTTTCGAGGTCGAGCAGGACGTAGCAAGGGAGCATGGTGTGTGATGGTAAGCCAAGCGTGCACGGCGGGCCGTCAACAAACGCAAGTAAACTGTAGGGCTTGAATAAAAACAGTTTAAGCAGTGAAATTTTCAAGCCTTTTGCCCCGCCAGCCTCATAAAATATCGCGGGAGAAGCTACTGAATATATAGTGACACCGGTATGAAACTAATCCGCCTGTTCCAACCCCGTAACCCCTTGTTTTGGATGATGCTGGCGCTGCATGCCCTCTCGGCCATGCTGGTGTGGATTGTGCATAACCGGCCCCTGAATACTCTGGGAGCCCTGGTCGTGGCGGGCTTTGCTATAGGCAATGCGCTGATGGGCACTTGGTTGGCGTGGCGCTTGGTGCGCGCAGACTCAATGCCCAATAGGCCTGCAGACCAATAGAATATGGCGAGAGCAGCTCTTTTATTTGTAGCGAATAAGGGCTACGGTGCGCCAAACTTGACAGGTAGCACGCCCTGCTTTTTACTGCGCACCACCACCGTACCCGCCATCTTGTCGTGCCAGCCCTGCTTTTTGCTGTCAAAGGCCACCCAGATCAATCCCAAGCCAAAGGGGATGGCAGAGACGAAGTAGCCCAAGTAGCGGCCAATAGCCTGGCCAGTGGTGAGCGGGTTGCCCGTCACCGCGTCTACCACCTTGGCCGAGATCACCATTTTGCCGGGCGTGGCTTGTTTGTACAGCCAAAACGCGATAACCGCCACAGCGGGCATAACCCATGAAATCAAAAAATCTGCCGGGCCCGCCACCACGCCGCCTTGCGCCGCACGAAAGTAGCCTTTGCCGTAGATGGCAATCAGCAGCGGCGTCACCACCAGCATGATGGCGATGGTGTCGATGATGGACGCGCCCACGCGCGGCCAAAAACCGACGTATTCAAGTTCTTCTTCTGGCATGTTTTCTTCCTTGGGGCGTTGTGGTGTGCGGCTGCGCTTACAGCTCCACGCCTTCCACAAAAAACTTCACCTTGCGCACGCCTTGCCATTCAGCGGCGTCGAGTCGGAAGGCCATCTTCACGCGGGCGGGGAGCATGTCGGTGTGGCCAAACCAGATGGCGTCTACCGGCTGGCCCTGGTGTTTGAGTTTGAGGGACAGATGCTTCTCGCCTACCAGGCGCTGCGACACTACCTCTACTTCTTCGCAGAACACGGGTGGGGCAAAGCCTTGGCCCCAGACGGTTTGGTTGAGCGTGTCGGCAATGTCGGTACGGCGGTATTCGGCGGGCAGCACGCCGTCGGTCTCTAAGCGGCGCAGCAGGGTGGCTTTGTCTAGCCACTTCAACGCAACTTCTTGCAAGGCCGCCTCGAAGGTGTCGAAGTTTTCTTCTTCAATCGTGCAGCCCGCCGCCATGGCGTGGCCGCCAAAGCGCAGCAGCACGCCGGGGTGCTGCTTGGCAATGTAGTCCAGCGCGTCGCGCAGATGGAAGCCCGCAATGGAGCGGCCTGAGCCCTTGAGCAAATGCTCCTGGCCCTCGGCCCCGCTGGGGGCGAAGACGAAAGTAGGGCGGTGCAGCTTGTCTTTGATGCGCGAGGCGACGATGCCCACCACGCCTTCGTGAAAGTCGGGGTCAAAGATGGCGACGGCGCTGGGGGGCTCTTCGGCTTCGTCAAACATGGTTTCTGCGGCCTGCTCGGCTTGCTCGCGCATGCCGGCCTCGATGTCGCGGCGGGTGCGGTTAATGCCGTCCAGCAGCTTGGCCAGCTCGTCGGCGCGCGTGGGGTCGTCGGTCAGCAGGCATTCAATGCCCAGGCTCATGTCATCCAGGCGGCCAGCTGCGTTGATGCGGGGGCCTAGGGCAAAACCAAAGTCGAAGGTACTGGCAAGTTCGCG
>JAYVDN010000417.1:0-2539 GCA_043749385.1 Polaromonas sp. | reverse complement strand
CCAATGTCAAATTTACCTTTAGATGCCGCAAACGATTCGGATGAAATCAGTTTGCTCGATATTATTCAAGTCATCAGAGAAAATTTGGCTTTACTCCTTATTGGCCCGTTGCTTGTCGGGCTTGTTGCGCTAGGCATCACTTTTTTGATTCCACCCACGTATACGGCTACTACGGTTTTTTTGCCACCCCAGCAGCAGCAAAGCTCAGCCAGCGTTTTGCTGCAAAGCTTGGGCTCTCTTGGCGGTATTGCGGGCGCAGCCACTGGACTTAAAAACCCCAATGACCAGTTCATCGCATTTTTAAAAAGCCGCCGTGTTGAAGACAAACTGGTAGAGCGTTTTAAGCTGAAAGAGCGGTACGACGTGAACTTGTTAACGGATGCACGCCTTGACCTGGAGCGTCGTACCCGCATCAGCAGCGGCAAGGACAGCTTAATTTCGGTAGAAGTAGATGACCGCGACCCGGCGTTTGCCGCAGAGCTGGCCAACGCACATGTAGAAGAGCTGAGCAGCCTTATCAAGCTCCTGGCCTTAACTGAGGCGCAGCAGAGAAGGGCGTTTTTTGAGGCGCAACTGATAGCCACTAAAGACAGCCTTACTAAAGCAGAACAAGCCTTGCGGTCTACCGGTGTTAACAGCTCCGCTCTAAAAAGCAACCCCGCTACCGCCGTAGCCGCTGTGGCCCGCGTACAGGCTGAAATAGCAGCGCAAGAGGTAAAGGTGTCGTCCATGCGCGCTTATTTGGCAGATTCAGCACCGATGTTTAAGCAGGCGCTGGGCGACTTAGGCGCGCTGCGCGCCCAGTTAAACAAACTAGAGAAGTCAAGCGATACGCCAGCTGCAACAGACAGCGACTATGTTGCCCGTTTTCGAGATTTTAAATACTACGAAACCTTGTTTGACCTGTTTGCAAAACAGTTTGAATTAGCCAAGGTGGATGAATCCAGAGAAGGGTCAAAAATTCAAGTATTAGATGTTGCACAAACACCGGAAAAGAAAAGCAAACCCAAAAGAGGGCTGATTGCTATTTCAGCTGCTTTAATTGCCGGTGGGTTCTTACTTTTATTCATATTCATCCGCAATGGTCTGCGCACCTCAACTTCATCAAAACGACATGAACCTTCTTGACAATAAAATTGCCATCATAGGTCTTGGCTATGTCGGCTTGCCTCTGGCCGTGGAGTTTGGCAAAACCTACGATACGCTGGGCTTTGACATCAATACCCAGCGCATAACGCAACTGCGTGCGGGTCAAGACCGCACGTTAGAGATCACGTCTGAAGAGCTTGCTATGGCCACGCGGCTGCAATTTAGCACCGATGTGGTGGCGCTGGCTGACCGTCATATATTCATCGTCACGGTGCCAACACCCATTGACAAAGCTAATCGTCCCGATCTGACGCCCTTGGTCAAAGCCAGTGAGACAGTGGGTAAGGCAATCAAGCAAGGCGCTATTGTTATTTACGAGTCGACCGTGTACCCCGGTGCTACCGAAGAGATATGCGTACCCATTCTAGAACGGCTCAGCGGGCTCAAGTTTAACGAAGACTTTTTTTGCGGCTATAGCCCAGAGCGTATTAATCCCGGCGACAAAATCAATACGCTGACTAAGATCAAAAAAATTACCAGCGGCAGTACACCTGCGGTAGCAGAAAGAGTGGATGCGCTGTACCGCAGCATCATCACTGCGGGCACACACAAGGCCACCAGTTTAAAGGTGGCTGAGGCCGCCAAGGTCATTGAAAATACGCAACGGGATCTGAATATTGCCTTGGTGAACGAGCTCTCTGTTATTTTTGAGCGCTTGGGCATAGACACTACCGAGGTGCTTGAAGCTGCCGGAAGCAAGTGGAATTTTTTGCCTTTCAGGCCTGGGTTTGTAGGCGGGCACTGCATCGGTGTAGACCCGTACTATCTGACACATAAAGCCGAAGAGGTGGGCTATAACCCCCAAGTTATTCTGGCTGGTCGCCGTATCAACGACAACATGTCACGCTACGCGGCACGCAACCTTATCAAACGCATGTTGCTTAACGGCATTGATGTGGCTCACAGCAGTGTTGGGGTAATGGGCGTTACCTTCAAGGAAAACTGCCCCGATATCCGCAACAGTAAGGTTGTCGATTTGGTGCGCGAGCTCAAAGCATGGGGTGTAAAAGTGGTGATGACAGACCCTTGGGCGGACGCAAATGAATTTACGCACGAGTATGGCCTCACTTTAGGTACCGTGGACGCAGAGCATCCTGTTGACTCCTTGGTGGTAGCCGTGGGGCATCAAGAATATCTCGGTCTATCGTCAGCAGAATTACGCAATCTGTGCCGGGGCGAAAAACCAGTTTTAGCGGATATCAAAAGTATTTACAACCGGCATGACGCAGCCAACGCTGGGTTCACCATATTTCGACTATAAAAACCATGTACCACTACGCCCCCATTACCGATCGTAAAATTCGCCTAGCCCTGATAGGCTGTGGTCGTATTGCCAACAACCATTTTGGTGCTATAGAGAAGCACCTAGATAGCGTCGAGCTAGTAGACG
>JAYVDN010000416.1:0-2834 GCA_043749385.1 Polaromonas sp. | reverse complement strand
CGACTTCAGCAAAATGATGAAACTTATTGACGACGTAGGCTACGACAACAGCTTCAGCTTCATCTACAGCCCCCGCCCCGGCACGCCCGCCGCCAACCTGCACGACGACACGCCGCACGACGTGAAACTCAAACGACTGCAACACCTGCAAAAAGTGATTGACGACAGCACCGACGCGATCAGCAACGCGCTGGTAGGCAGCACCGTCCGCATCTTGGTAGAAGGCCCATCACGCCGTTCTTCGGTAGAGGTTCCCGAACTCATGGGCCGCACAGAATGCAACCGCGTAGTCAACTTCCCCGCCAGCGCGCAGGCCATGCGCATGGTGGGGCAGATGATGGACATTGAAGTGACGGAGAGGTTGGGGTATTCGCTGCGGGGGCGGGTGCCTATGGCTGCCGAGATACCTTTGGTTTAGGAGCCTCGCTTGCGGTTACCCGTATTCAGCGGTTTCGTCGGGATTGCATTTTTGCTGTCTGCCTGTGCGCCTAGCGCAACGCGAGTGGTATTGAATCAAGAGCCTACGCAAGAGGTGCGATTCCCCGTTCGTGGTGAGTCGCTGAAGGATGTAGGAGCCGGTGTGCATGGACACATACATGGTGGTTATGCGGGTTACGCCAACTGGAATACGCAATATACCCTTGAAGTGCATGAATCTCTGCTTGGAAAATGCATGGCCAAAAAAATCAACATCAATTTTCAATCGAAGATAACGTTGCCTGAATGGCGTAGCACAGGGGCTTTTGAAGCGAACGTTTTACCACGGTGGAATCAATTTATTGCAGCGCTGAAAGTGCATTAAGAAGGCCATATAGACATTGCGTTGTCAGAGGCGAAAACATTGGTGTCAGAGCTAGAAGCTATGTCACCCATTAAGGCTGATAGCTGTAATCAACTTGAAGATAAAGTTCGACAGATAGTGGATATTGCAGCCAAAACCAGCGCAGACGCGAACGAACGTTACGATGTGCTCACCAAGCATGGCGAATTGCAAGGCGCTGTTGCGCGCTGGTATGACTAAGGATGCAAACTTGCACGGATGCATAAAGACTTAAATTTTTATGCGAATTGATAAAAGATTAAATAAAGACTATATTTAGTCCATGCAGCACACCACCCACATCCAGCCCATCTCCTATCTCAAAGCCAATGCCGCCCAAGTACTGCGTGACTTGGCGATTGACCAGCGGCCCTTGGTGATTACGCAAAACGGTGAAGCGGCGGCTGTGCTGCAAGATGTGCATTCGTTTGAAAAGAACCAAGAGACGATGGCGCTGCTCAAAATACTGGCGTTGGGCAATGCGCAGATAGACAATGGGCAGGTTACACCTGTGGCCAAAGCCTTTGCCCAGGTGCGCAGTCGCAACAAGGCTGCTGCGTGAAGCAGTATGCCGTGTCGCTCACGGATGACGCTAAAACGGACTTGCAAGATATCTACGACTACATCGCGGGGCATGATGCGCCTGCCAAAGCGGACGGTGTGCTGGACAAATTAGAGGCGTTAGTGCAATCGCTGGGCCGATTTCCGGAGCGTGGCGTGGTTACCAAAGAGTTGCGCGACGTGGGGATCAAGGACTATCGGGAGGTGTACTTCAAGCCATACCGGGTGATCTACAGAGTTCTAGGTGCCAAGGTCTATGTGTACTTGATCGTGGATGGACGGCGCGATATGCAGACGCTGCTAACGCGACGCTTGATCAGAGCCTAAGTGCAAAACGACGACAGTAAACAGCGTGCCTTCATACGCCGTAGAGTGGGTGAAGGAATGGGAGCGTATTTTTTTAAAACTGTAGCCAAGGCGCGGCGAGGTTTGTGAGGGCTGCAAAAGCATCGTCGCGTGTTTGGCGGAGGTTTTTAAAAAATATGTCCCGTTCCCCGTCCAGCTACGCCGGTGACACAAAACTCTCAGTCGAGATGCCTTCAACATGTTTCCCCCAAAAGCCCTCTAAAAACTGTAGCGAGCCATAAAGCGCTACAAATAATATAGCTTCTCTCGCAATAATTTATTGCCTCCATGGGCTAAAGCATGTCCGGGTGGCGCAAATTCTCAGGGTATTGCCGTATTTTTTCTCCACCAGATCCACGTAAGATATTTTTACGAACTATGACACCACTGGAGACCGCATGCCCACCCCACAAACGAACACAAGTATCGATCAAGCCGCACCCTCACGCCGCGAGTTTTTCTCTACTGCAGCGGTAGCCGCATTGGCAGCGGTGCCCACCACCCAAGCCGTCGCACAAACCACCACGCCAGCCAAACCGCTGGACACCGTAGGCACCGAGCACTGGGCAACCAAGCGGGCCGATGGCCAGGACGTGCGATTGTTCATGTGGCGCAAGCAGCTCAAAAACCCCAGCAGCGCGCCGCGCCGTGGCACGCTGGTGTTTGTGCATGGCTCCTCAGTCTCGTCTACGCCGGTGTTTGACTTGCAGATTGCCGGGCGGCCCGAGTCGTCCACCATGGACTGGTTTGCGCGTCTGGGCTATGACACCTGGTGTTTTGACTGCGAGGGCTATGGCCGCTCAGACAAAACCCGTTCGGTGAATGCTGATGTGGCCTGTGGTGCCGACGATATTAAGGTGGTGAGCGAGTACATCATGAAGGCCACCGGCGGTGGCAAGCTGCTGATGTATGGCTCGTCTTCCGGTGCGTTACGAGCAGCCTTGTTTGCCCAGCGCCACCCAGAGCGCGTGGCCCGCTTGGCATTAGACGCAATGGTGTGGACAGGCGAGGGCAGCCCCACTTTGGCCGAGCGTAAAAAGCGCCTGGCCACCTACCGCGCGGCCAACCGCCGTCCGATTGACCGCGACATGATTCGCAGCATCTTTAC
>JAYVDN010000415.1:0-3602 GCA_043749385.1 Polaromonas sp. | reverse complement strand
GTGGCGCTGGACGATGCGGCGCGCAAATTTACCAACACCGCTGCCACGCGCCTGGGCTGGTCAGGGCGCTCGACGCACCGGGCTTTGAAGGTGGCCCGTACGATTGCCGATTTGGCGGGTGCGCGCAGCGTGCAAGTGACGCATATTGCGGAGGCCATCCAGTACCGCCGGGTTTTACGCGGGTACTGACTTTTCAGGCCTTCAAGCCACCTGCGCCAAAGCCACAAACTGTGCCACGGGCACTTCCTCCGCCCGGCGTTGCAGGTCAAAATTGCCAGAAAAATTGCGCGCCTCCAGCCACTTACCCAAACTGTGGCGCAGCAGCTTGCGCCGCTGGCTGAAGGCGACTTTGACCAGTTCTTCCAGCAGTTCAAACTTCACCACGGCGGGGGACGCCAGCGGCACCATGCGCACCACGGCACTCATCACGCGGGGCGGCGGGTCAAACGATTCGGGCGGTACATCCAGCATGTCTTGCATGGCGTAGCGCCATTGCAGCATCACGCTCAAGCGGCCGTAGGCAGAGGTGCTGGGCGACGCCACCATGCGGTCAATCACTTCTTTTTGCAGCATAAAGTGCTGGTCTTGCACCAGATGGGCAAAGCCGAGCAGGTGGAACAAAATAGGTGTGGAGATGTTGTAGGGCAAGTTGCCAACTACACGCATACGGTGCAATGCGGGCTGCGGCGCGTTGCCTTCTGGCGCGGCATCGTGTGCTGTTAATCGAGCATCCGGTTGGGCGCTGAGGATTTGCGAAAAATCCACCTTCAGCACATCCGACTCGATCACCTGCAGTTGCGGATGGCTGCGCAGGCGTGCGGCCAAGTCACGGTCTAGCTCCACCACTGTCAATGCGCCTAGCCGCTCTACCAAAGGCTGGGTGAGCGCCGCCAAACCGGGGCCGATTTCTACCATGTGCTGCCCAGGCAGCGGTGCGATGGCGCGCACAATAGCATCGATGATGCCAGCGTCGGCCAAGAAATGCTGGCCGAAGCGTTTGCGTGCGATATGTTTCAAAGTGGTGTGACGTTGTAGTAGCTGGCCGTGCTTTAGCAGCGCTTTAGCCGTGTTTTACTGCGGCGGCTCGCGCAGCTCTACGTAGGCTCTGGCGCGCACGTCTTGGGCCCACATGGCGAAGGCTTCTTCGGCTTTTTTCTCTTTCAAAGCATTGCGCGCCAATTCGCGTTGCTCGCGGGGGCTCAAGGTGTTTTGGCGACGGTCCATCATCTGGATCAAATGCACACCAAAGCGCGTCACCAAGGGCTCAGAAATTTGGCCATTGGACAAGCGGTTCATCACTTCTTCAAACTCCGGTACAAACTGCCCTGGGTTGGCCCAGCCCAGGTCACCCCCCTCTTTAGCCGATCCATCTTGCGAGTTTTCTCGGGCAGCGGCAGCAAAGTCAATCTTGCCTGTCGCAATACGGGCACGCAGCTCAAGCAGCCGCTCTGTGGCGATGCTCTCGTTCATTTGGGCATTGGTGCGCAGCAAAATATGCCGGGCCCGGCTTTGCGTTAAAGTAAAACCGGTTACACCGGGGGTTCTTTTGTCTACCAGCTTGAGCACATGAAAGCCTGCTTCAGAGCGCACGGGGCCTGCAACGGCACCCACGCTCATATTTTGCGTCGCCTCCACGAACAATGGCGGGTATCTGTCGGCGCTGCGCATGCCCATCAGTCCGGCAGTGGCGCTGTCGGGTGCTTCGGACATCTCGCGCGCTACTTTGGCAAAATCTTCCCCCGCGCGCACGCGTTGTACCGCGCGGTCAGCGCGCGCCTGCAGTGCTTTGAGTTGCACTGGCGTTGCGCTCTCGGGCACGGCGATCAAAATTTGGGCGAGGTTAATCTCTGCGGGGCCTGCCTCAGGGTTGTCTTGCTGCTCCTGGATATAGCGGTCCAGCTCAGATTCCGTAATGCTCACGCGGGCCTCTACCTCGCGCTCACGCACGCGGGCCAGCAGCATTTCTTCTCGCAGCCCGTCGCGAAACTGGCTGTACCCAATGCCGTCCGACTCCAGCCTGCGGCGCAGCTCCTCGAGGGTGATTTGGTTTTGTCGGGCTACGTTGGTAGCGGCGGCATCCAAAGCGGCTTCTTCGATTTTGATACCGTTGTCACGCGCCAGCTGCACCTGCGTACGCTCGCTGATCAAGCGCTGCAACACTTGGGTGGTGATCTCTTCTCTGGGCGGTAGCGCCCCGCCACGCTGGCTCAGCTGCTGCTCAAAACGCAGCACCCGCACGCGCACCTCGTTGTTGGTGATGGGCTCGGAGTTGACCACCGCCACAATATAGTCGGCATTGCGTTGCGTGTTGTCTGTAGCGGCACGCGAAGCGGCCAAACTGGGAGAGGCGCGCAGCCCCTGTGCATGCACGAGACTTGCACCCAGCAGCAACTCCACCGCAATCACCACGGCAGAGAAATAAGAAAGTGGAAGCTTAATCATAGTTACTAAATCGGCTGGGGTAGGTAGTGGTTTTTTCACGTAAATACTGGTAGCGCGGCACATTGTCTTTCAGCGCCTTGAGGGGATTAGACCCCACCCTTGCAAAACCTACAAACTCTAACTGAAAGAGGATGCGTTTATTGGCGGTGGTGGTGGTGGTTTGCAAGCGCTCAAATACCACCCGGCCCAGCCAGCACCCGGCGTCGTACTCAAAGCCCAAAACCGTATCGACAATTTTACGGTCTTGCAGGCTGTAGTTCAAACGCCCGACACTGTACCAGCGGCCTTCTCCCTGGCCTGCGCCAGGGCCCAGGTTTTGGCCTTTATCGCCCCACAGATCGTTCACCGGCCACTGCCAGCCAAAGTCTACCTGTTCGCTGACGTTTTTGGTAAATCGGTAGGCGGCACTGAGCACCCGGTAGTCGCTGGGGGTGTAGCGCCCAGACAAGGTAGAGCGCTCGGAGCGGCGGGTTCTGGGGTTGTATTGCACTATCGCATCGGTAGACCATGTGGGCGACCAATTGATGGTGGAGCCAAACAGCATGTCTGACAAACGCGAGGTGTCTGGCGCGCCGCCTGGCAAGGTCACGTTTTGGTCACTGAAGCGGATGCGCTGCGCAAACGCGAAGCGCGCGGCCTCAGCCCCACTGTCCGGATCTAGCAGACGAGACGTTGCACCGACAGTGAGCAAATTGTTATCGGCAAAACGGTCATTGCCTACAAAGGCGTTTTCTGTGTAGATGGTGGCAAAGTTAAAGTCGTTCGCACCGCTGTCGTAGTTGGGCAAGTTGGCTTGGTTGCGAAACGGGGTGTAGGTATAAAACGCACGCGGCTCCAGTGTTTGACTGAACTTGCGGCCAAAGTACTGGGTATCGCGCTCAAAAATCAAGCCGGTGTCTAAACTGGCGGTGGGCACCACACGCTGGGCACGCGTATCACCCGTTGTCAAGGCACTGTCAAACTTGTAGTCGGTCACATGCAATTGCACCTTGGGTGTAAAAAAGTACCCCGGTGCGGTCCATGGCCTGCTTACCTGCCCTAGCGCGTAACTGCGCTGCGCGTTGGGCTGCAAGGTCAGCGCCTGCTGCGACCTGAACTGCGTAAAGTCCAACTCCGTTGAGATATCCAAGCCACCTAGATTGGTACGGGTGTAGCGGCCC
>JAYVDN010000414.1:0-4554 GCA_043749385.1 Polaromonas sp. | reverse complement strand
CGTCATCGTGCTGATGGAGCATGTTGCCAAGAAAAAAGACGGCACCGAAGACATGAAAATCTTGCCGAATTGCACCTTGCCTTTAACCGGCGTGGGCGTGGTGGACCGCATTATCACCGACTTGGCTGTGATGGATGTGACCGATGAGGGCCTCAAAGTGATTGAGCTGGCACCGGGCGTGACGATGGAAGCATTGCAGGCCAAGACGGGGGTGAAGCTGTACTAGGTTTGGATGCCATGGGCAGCGAATTGAGGGTAGCATTCGATACGGCAACTGATCGCAATTTCAAAACCGTTCAATTTATGGAGGGATGAATGCGATGACTGTATTGACCGAAAAGCTGCTGCAATTGCTGGCGATGTCAGCTGAAAACGAAGTGGTGGAATTCAAAGAGGCCAAAAACGGCTATGACTTTACCAAGCTGGGCAAGTATTTCTCGGCGCTGTGCAACGAGGCTAACTTAAAGCGCCAGCCCTCGGCTTGGCTGGTGTTTGGGGTGAACGACCAGCGGCGTGTCGTCGGCTCGCACTTTCGCGCAACGCGCAAGGACTTGGACAGCCTGAAAGAAGAGATTGCCAACAAGACGACCAACCGCATTACCTTTATCGAGATTCACGAGGTGGCACACGCCAACGGGCGTGTGGTGTTGTTTGAAATACCCGCAGCGCCTAAAGGCCTGCCAGTGGCTTTTGACGGGCACTACTACGGGCGCGATGGCGAGGCGCTGTCGCCGCTGAATCTGGAAGAGATCGAGCGCATACGCGCACAGTCGATGGTGGAGGACTGGAGCGCTGTGGTGGTGCCAGCCGCTGACCTGGCTGATTTGGACGACGAGGCGCTAGTTGTGGCGCGGCGCAATTATAAAAACAAGTTCCCGGACAAGGCGGCTGAGGTGGATGGCTGGGATGTGCCCACCTTTTTGAACAAAGCCAAGCTGACGATCAAGGGGCGCATGACGCGCGCCGCGCTGCTACTGCTGGGGCGCGAAGAGGCAGAGCATTTTTTGCTGCCTGCGGAGGCCAAGATTCGCTGGCTGCTGAAAGACCACTTGGGTAACGACCGGGACTACGCGCTGTTTGGCATGCCTCTGCTGCTGGCGGTGGACAAGGTGTACGCCAAAATTCGCAACCTCAAATACCGCTACATCCGCGAGGGCACGCTGTTCCCGGATGAGATAGACCAGTACGAGCCCTACGCTATCCGCGAAGCGCTGAACAACTGCATTGCGCACCAAGACTACACGCTGGCGGCGCGCATCAACGTGATAGAGCGGGAAGAAAGTCTGAGCTTTACCAATAAGGGCAGCTTTGTACCCGGCGATGTGCGCCGCGTGGTGATGGACGACGCGCCTGAGGAGCACTACCGCAACCGCTTTTTGGCCACAGCCATGTTTAACCTGAAGATGGTGGACACGGCAGGCGGCGGCATACGCAAGCTGTTTATGTTCCAGCGCCAACGCTTCTTCCCTATGCCGGACTACGACCTGTCGGACAACCGCGTGGTGTTAACGCTGACTGGCAAGGTGCTGGATATTGACTACGCCCGCCTGCTAGCGCGTGATGGCGGCCTGACGCTGCAAGACATCATGGCGCTAGACAAGGTACAAAAGCGCTTGGCGCTGACGGCGGATGAAGAAAAGCTGCTTAAAGCCAAGGCCTTGATAGAGGGCCGCAAGCCCAACTTTTTTGTGGCCAAAACCTTGGCTCAGCAAACTGGCCAGAAGGCGCGCTACAGCAAAAACCTGGCCTTTGACAAGCAGTATTATCTGGACCTGATTTGCAAAGCAGTCAAAGAGCACGGTTTGATGGCGCGCAAAGATATTGACGAACTGCTGTGGAGCAAGCTGCCGGACTGGATGGATGACAGGCAGCGCAAAGTGAAGGTCGGAAATTTGGTGGCTGAGCTGCGACGGGCGAATAAAATTGCCAATAAAGGTAGTGACACGCGACCGGCTTGGACTCTCGTAAATGCTGAAAATTTATGAGAGCTTATGAGAGCTGTATTAGACTATTTTATTAAATATTCATATAAATCAATGAGTTAGGCTCTCATACTACGACGGCGTAATCCCACATGCTTACCGAGTCCGCTATTGAAGTCTTTGCCGTCAGATATGCGATTGCTTGCTGCGGAAACGGTGCTCAAGCAAGCAGGGATGATTGCAAATGAACTTACGCAATAGCGTCTGCGGGAATATGGGCTACCCAGCGTTTGCAGCAATGACGGTAGTGTTTTATCTGATGGTGGCAAAACCGATGTGAGCTAAGCACGCATGAATTTAGAGGCAGATATCCTGTTGTTAGGAGTGAGTATTTTGCTGTGAGACCTTGATCCTTGTTTTTAATTTCCGAGACACTGTCTAGGAAATGTCATAAGTGAAAATTATGAACAAAGTAAAAATGGTACTGGCTAGTCTCTGGCAACAAGCCGCATTACCAGCCGAGGCCCTGCACCGAGCTACCCTCACCGGGCAAGACCCTGTGCTGCCTTCCTCATTCGCCGTAGGCACAGCTGCCCAAGCCAGCATTGCGGCGGCGGCGTTGGCGGCCACGCAGGTGGGCGTGTTACGTGGCCTGCCAGCGCACAGCGTGCGTGTGGACATGCAGCACGCTGCGCTGGAATGCCTGACCCACTTTGCCATTGATGGCCATGTGCCCGATATTTGGGACAAATATTCGGGTGTTTACCGCGCGCAAGGCGGCTGGGTGCGCATTCACGCTAATTTTGCGCACCACCGGGATGGGGCGTTGGCGCTGCTGGGGTTGACAGCGGGGGACGGCACCAGCAAGGCCGATGTGGAACGCGCGCTGCAAGCTTGGCGTGCAGAAGATTTTGAGCAAGCCGCCGCAGAGCGCGGCCTAGTGGTGGCAGCGCTGCGCACGCACTCACAGTGGCAGGCCCATCCGCAGGCTACAGCACTAGCCAAGCAGCCGCTATTTGCTATTGAAGATATAGCTGCTCCCGCGATATTCCATTGGTCTAGTGGCCAATTACCATCACAAAAACAGCGCTGGAGGGTAGCCCAGCAGCCCTCGGATGCAAAACCAGCTTTGCCATTGCAAGGCCTGCGGGTGCTGGACCTCACCCGCATCTTGGCGGGCCCTGTCTGTGGGCGTGCGCTGGCGGCGTATGGCGCGGATGTCTTGCTAGTTAACTCACCACATTTGCCCAACATCGCGGCTATTGCCGACACCTCGCGCGGCAAGCGCTCAGCCCTGCTGGATCTGCGCACGGACCAAGGCAAAGCCGTGCTGCGCCAGTTGATAGCGGATGCAGACATTTTTGTGCAAGGCTACCGCCCCGGCGCTTTGCAGGCCTTGGGCTTTGGCCCGGAGGACGTAGCGGCGATCAACCCACACATCGTGTACGTATCGCTCAGCGCCTATGGCGACACCGGGCCGTGGGCGCAGCGCCGGGGTTTTGACTCATTGGTGCAAACCGCCATGGGATTCAATGCCGATGAATCAGCCGCCGCCGGGCTGAACTTGGCCACCGACCCACCGCGCCCCTTGCCCATGCAGATCCTGGACCACGCCACCGGCTACCTGATGGCCTTTGCCGCCTTGGCCGCGCTAATAAAGCAAAAAGAGCAGGGCGGCGCGCACCATGTGCGTCTAAGTTTGGCGCGCACGGGGCAGTGGCTACGGTCACTGGGGCGTGTAGATAACGGGTTCAGCGTTCCCAAGCCCAGTCTGGGGCCCTATCTGTACACCGAGCCCAGCGGTTTTGGCCAGCTCACAGCCCTTACCCACAGCGCGCGTTTGTCGGGCGCAGAGCTGCGGTGGGCGCTGCCAGCCATGCCCCCCGGGACGCACGAAGCTGCGTGGTGACGCACAAAGTAGCATCGACTGTGATAACCTGAAAACCATTCTTTTCTATTTCGCCCAAGCTTTTTTCAAAGCAAACCCGTTGCCTGTTTAACACCTGGCGGGCAACCTGATTGGTGCTAACTTTACTGGACAGTAATTTTTTGAATACCCTGTTCTCTGCACCCGCCTTCAAAGGCAGCGTGCTCGCGCTCTTGGCAGCGGCGCTGTTTGGCCTGAGCACGCCCCTGGTGCAGCATTTTGGGCATGGCCTCGGTGCATTTACGACGGCAGCGCTGCTCTATGGGGGCGCGGCGGTGGTTGCGCTGGCCATGCGCCAGCCGGCTGAGCGTGAGGCCGCGCTGCGTCGCTCAGACCTTCCGCGTATCGCGGCCATGGCGGCATTCGGCGCGGTAGTCGGCCCGGTTGCCTTGGCGTGGGGGCTACAGCGCACCAGTGGCTCCAGCGCATCGCTCATGCTGACGCTGGAGGCATTGTTTACGGCGGTATTGGCGTGGCGACTGTATGGCGAGACCATGGACAAACGCGTGGCGCTGGCCATGCTGTTTCTGGTCATGGGCGGTATAGCGCTGGTGCTGGAGCAAGGCTTTAGTGGCGACACCCAGTTGTGGGGCTTATTGGCCGTGCTGGCGGCCACTGCCGCATGGGGCGTTGACAACACGCTGTCGCGCGCGGTGGCCGAGCGCGACCCTGGCCAGGTCATTTTGCTCAAAGCTGTATTGGGCG
>JAYVDN010000413.1:0-4975 GCA_043749385.1 Polaromonas sp. | reverse complement strand
GCAGCCCAATGGAATATCGCGGGAGCAGCTATTCAATTTGCAGCGCCTGTGCACGTCACAAACGGCGTGGTGACCGGCGTTCAAGCTGCCCTGCACTGGCACCCTCCTCATTCGCAAGCAACTTACGTCTTGTATCGTTGCTTACGGCAATCCCAAGCTACGGCTATTTTTTGTCACAGGCGCTGCTGCTGTAATACTTAAAACCTATTAACAGGGATGCTGCATGTGCAATGACAATAATGAACTGCGAGAAGTACCTGATGTACCAACCGCAGAATTTGAAGATACCGTAGACCGCTTGGTCCTCGATGCACCGGCAAGTCCTAAAGTTGAGGCACTAAAAGGCACGATTCCCGGCAGCCTGAGTGTATTGTCGCTGGCCGCATTGGCTGCCTGTGGTGGTGGGGGTGGTGGGAGTGCAACTGAATCGCCGCTGGCCACAGGTGCAGCGACCCCTGTAGCACCCGCCACCGGGCCCGGTACTACGCCAACTCTCAGCCCTGCCGCCACACCCACAGCTACACCTGCTCCAACACCTGCTCCAACACCTGGTACGGCAACTGCACCCACTGGCAACACCACCACTGCCACTGGCTTTAACAACTATCCCAAGGCCTCTACAGATGCCGAGGCAGCGAGATTTTTGCTACACAGCCAATTTGCAGTGAGCGATGCTGAACTGGCGCTCTTGCGCAGCGACAACTTTGCTACGTATCTGCAAAAGCAATTTGCGAAACCATTAGGGCCGCTGGGCTGGGACTGGCTGGAGAGCAGAGGCTATTCCACTGTCGACAAGTACGGCTATGTCTACACGCCGTGGCCCGCAGACTACATGGTTTGGAGCCAGTTGTTCGCAGCGCCAGACACTATGCGCAAAAGGTGTGCGTTGGCTTTGTCAGAGTTCTTTGTAGTGTCGATGCAAAACACCACGGCAAGTTTTTTGTGGCGCGGGCATGCATTTACCCATTACTGGGACACTTTGGCAAACAATGCCTTTGGTAATTTTAGAAAACTCCTGGAGGACATCACACTCAACCCGGCCATGGGCCATTTTTTGAACACCAAAGGTAACCAAAAGGAAGACGGCAAAGGCAGGCAAGCGGATGAAAACTATGCACGCGAGGTCATGCAGCTGTTCACCATTGGTTTAAATCAACTAAGACCGGACGGCACTGAGCAACTGGACAGCAATGGCAAACCAATACCCACCTATGGTTTGGGTGACGTGACTAACCTTGCAAGAGTTTTCACAGGCTATGACCTTGACAATGCCCAAGGCAAAAACAGCGTTGACATCATTGATGCCAACAACCGCGTCACTGGCAATAAAGTAGATTCCAAAGAGTCGGTACGCAGGCCCATGTTGCTGGACGAGTCAAAACACTCGGCGCTGGAGGCTAGTTTTCTTGGCATAACCATACCCGCTGGCACACCGGGTGCCGCTGCGCTGCAGATGGCGCTGGACACCTTGTTTAAACACCCCAACGTCGGGCCATTTTTTGCCAAACAAATGGTCCAGCGCTTGGTCACCAGCAGCCCAAGCCCAGCGTACGTCGGGCGGGTGGCCAATGCATTTGACAACAATGGTGCGGGAGTGCGTGGCGACATGAAGGCAGTATGGACTGCCATATTGCTAGACGATGAAGCCCGAGGCCCCCAGGGCCTGGCCAGCCCAAGCTTTGGTAAATTGCGGGAACCCATACTGCGTTTTACCCAATGGGGGCGGACATTTGGCATCCAATCTGCGCAGGGCTCATGGAAGGTTTTTGACACCTCCAACACAGACCGACTTGGTCAAGCCCCGTTACGAGCGCCCTCAGTGTTTAACTTCTTCAGGCCGGGTTATGTGCCACCCAACTCGCCCCTGGCTGCCAGCAAAACGCCCGCACCCGAGTTCCAGTTAGTTAACGAGCTCTCCGTTTGCAACTACCTGAACTTTATGACGCTGGTGATCAATTGGCAGGGCCTGCCTGTCTACGACGCTGACAAAAGATACATAGATACAGCAGTGGAAACGTTTGATATCTCCGTGGATTACAGCAAAGAAATCGCCATAGCCGAGGACACCGTCAAGCTCGTTAACCGACTCAACCTGCTACTGTGTGCCGGCCAACTGTCACAAGCTTCTGTCGACGTCATGGTTCAAGCACTCAACAGCAAGCCCATCACCCCAAGCAGTCCTGCATCTGAAAAATCGTCTCGCGTGCGGGGCGCCATCTTCATGGTGATGGCCAGCAATGAATATTTGATTCAAAAGTAATTTATGACTTCTACCAAGCTCCCGTCTTCATCACGTAGACAGTTTTTACTTCAATCTGCCAATCTGGCGCTCACTGGGGCTGGTTTGCCTGTGGCATTGAATTTAGCGGCCATGGGCCGTGCAGCGGCTTTCAACGCGAACGACTACAAGGCTTTGGTCTGCATATTTTTGGCTGGGGGTAATGACCAGGACAATACGGTCGTCAGCTACGATATTGACAGCTATAACGCCTACAAAGCGGTGCGCGGTCAGATAGCGCTGGACCGCCAAGCCATCCTGCCGCTGGGCGGTGTATTGGATGGCTCAAATCGTCAATATGGGTTGCACCCGGCCATGGCGGGTATCCAAGGCTTGTACCAGTCCGGTAAAGCCGGCATCGTGCTCAACGTGGGCCCGCTGGTAGCCCCACTGAACAAGGCCCAGTACCTGGACAGTAGCGAAAAATTCCCACGCCCCCCACAACTTTTTTCGCACAACGACCAAGCCGCTGTTTGGCACTGCGGCGAGCCGGAAGGTGCCACTGTAGGCTGGGGTGGGCGAATCGGTGACTTGGCTTTGGCAGACAACACGGGGGCCTCAACCTTTACTTGCATTTCGTTGGCAGGCAACACGGCGTATTTGGCCGGCAACTCAGCAGTCATGTACCAGGGCAGTGCAGGTACAGGGTCAGTCAGAATTAACGCTGCCTATGATCGGTCATTCGATTCAACTTACATCGCCTCTGCAGTGTCCCAGCTAATTCAAAAATCCAGTGCCCATGTATTGGAAAACGAATACAGCAAGGTAACCAAACGCGCGATGGCAGCCGAAGCCGCCGTTTCTCGGGCCATCTCTACAGGTGATGCTGCAAACGCCAGAGATTCCAGCGGCAATGCAACCAACCCGAAATTCTCCCCTTTTACAGGCGCCGTACTCAATAACAACGAGCTTGCATCAGCGCTTGAAATGGTGGCACGCATCATTGCCGGACGAAATACACTGGGTGTGAAGCGGCAAGTTTTCTACCTGGCGGCGGGCGGCTTTGACCTGCATGACAATTTAGTTGCAGGGCAGCAAAAAAACATGCGCGGATTAAGTAACGCAGTAACAGCGTTTTACGACACCACTAAGTTGCTGGGCATAGACGGCAGCGTCACTACCTTTACGGCGTCGGACTTTGGCCGCACGCTCAGCTCAAACGGCGATGGGTCAGACCACGGCTGGGGCGGGCATCACTTTGTAGTCGGCGGCGCTGTGGATGGCGGCAAAATGCACGGCTATGCACCCCCCGTCGGGGCTGGCAACTTGATGGGTGGCGTAGATGCCTGGCAGGTAGGTCAAGGCCGCTTGTTGCCTACCACCTCGGTCGACCAATATGCCGCCACCCTGGCCAAATGGTTTGGCGTGGAGGACACTGAACTGAATGCCATTTTCCCAAATTTGAAAAATTTCTTTGGCCAAACCCAAAGCGGCATCACCTACCCGCGTACTTTGAATTTTATGAAATCTGCAGCGCCTTGAGCAAATGCCTGTGGGTGGCCCGCCTCCGCCAACCCGGCTGGCATCACGTTCTGCTTCTCAAGCAAGCTACCGCCAGCTTTTCTAGCGCTATTACTTAAGTAGCTGCTCCCCCCTATATTATAAAAGTTTAGAGGCCTGAAAGTTTTTAAAACAGGCCGCGCCTGGATGGCGAATGTCTTCGTCCATGCCCTAGCTGACATACCGAGCTCCAGGGTTGGTTTATCTAGTCCATTTGGTGTATTGCGCACCTCGTTTCAAGCGCGTAAGGTCGAATAAGCGTTAACAATTTAGTACTTAGGAGACAGCATGGTAGTGCCCAAGCTTATTCTTGACTATGTCTACGAGCACGAAACTGCCCGCGCAAACCAGGTGTTTTTGACCCAACCCATTGGCAAGGGCCAAGTAGTGGACTACACCTGGCAACAAACGGTAGACCAGGCCCGCCGCATGGCCTCGCACCTGCACGGCCTGCATTTTGAACCCGGCGCGCGCATCGCCATTTTGTCCAAAAATTGCGCGCACTTCTTCATGGCCGAGCTGGCGATTTGGATGGCCGGCGGCACCACGGTAGCCATCTTTCCTACCGAGACGGCCGCCACCGTAGGCTTTGTGCTGGAGCACAGCGAGGCCAGCCTGCTGTTTGTTGGCAAGCTGGACACTTGGGAGCAGCAGTTACCCGGCGTACCCGCTGGCTTGGCGCGCATCGCCTTGCCCTTGGCACCAGCCGCAGCGCAGGAGGCCTACGACCACTGGGACACGATCACCAGTCGCACCGCGCCTCTGGGCGGCAAGCCCCAGCGCCAGCCCGGCGATTGGGCCATGCTGGTGTATACCTCCGGCTCCACGGGGCAGCCCAAGGGGGTGGTGCATAATTTTGACGCCATCAGTCAGGTCATGCCCGGCGTTGTCTCATACGCAAACGACACCTTCGGCAACGATACCAGCATACGCATGATCTCGTACCTGCCGCTGGCGCACATTTTTGAACGCTGTTTCGTTGAGTGTTTGTCGTTCTACGATGGCAGGCTACATGTATTTTTCGCTGAATCACTGGAAACCTTTGCGCAGGACCTGCAACGTGCGCGCCCTACATTTTTTATATCCGTGCCGCGCCTGTGGATGAAGTTTCAGCAAGGTGTGTTTGCCAAAATGCCACCCCAAAAGCTGGACCGCTTGCTTGGCATTCCCATCGTCGGCAAGCTGGTCGCGCGCAAG
>JAYVDN010000412.1:0-2741 GCA_043749385.1 Polaromonas sp. | reverse complement strand
CCTTGCGCAGCCGTACGCGGCGGCATAAACAGCACCGTCTTGGCCACCTTGTCCACATCCTTGCCGCTCAAGCCCGGCTTGCACAGGTTGTAGTCTTTCAGCGCCGTCACAAAGGCCTCCTTCAACACCCGGGCGCTGCCCTGGCAGTAGGCCCACAGCGCGTCCAGCACGTCATCAGTCAGGTCACCCGCATCCGCCAGCGCATCGCGCGCAATATCATCCGCATCATTGCGCGGTATCGCCTCGATCGTCTTGGGCCATATGCCTATGCGGCTGCGCACCTGGTCAAAGCGGCCGTGGTCGCGCTTGAGCAGCGCGGTCAGCTTCTCGGTGCCCATCAGCACCACGCCCACCTCGCCCTTGTCGCGTATACGCCGCAGGTACTCCAGCGCGCTGCTGCTCAGGCGCTCAGCTTCGTCGGCAATGATCAAATAGTTGGTGCCGCGCACCCCGGCCACTACATCATTAAACTTGCGGTCCAGCCCGGCAGGCACCGCCAGGTTCAGTTGCCCCAGCAGCTCGGCCATCAGCACGCCCGGCGTCATATTGGGGTTGGCTTCCACCATCAGCGTCAGGGGCCGCGCCTGCTGGTACTCGCGCCCCGCACTCGTCTTGCCCACGCCCACATAGCCGCTCAGCGCGCCCATGGCCCGGTGCTTGCGGGTGCGGTCGCACACCGTCTCTACCAGGGCATACAGGCTGCCCTTCACATAGCCCGGCGTGCCATCCTGGCGGCGGCTGTCCTCCGTCAGCAGCACGCTCATCATGGTCTCGATCTGCCTGGTCGGGCTAGCGATGTACTTGCCGCTCAAGATTTGCGACAGCGTGCCGTTAGGGATGTTGGCCTTGCGGCCCAGCCACGCGTTCGTCTCGTTATGGTCTTTCAACCACTTCTTGATGCGCGTGGTGTGCTCCAAGTCTTGCGGGGTAAACACCGCAGCACTGGCGGTGGGGGTAGCGGTACTCATCAGTCTTTTCTCCAGTTGGTTAGGTCAAGGTCAAAATCGTCGTCGGCGGCGGGGGCGTCCACCATCGGCGCAGGCAGGGTCACAGGCGGGCTGGGCAGCAGGGTTTGCAGGCCTAGCACCTGGCTGTGCGCATCTATCGGGTCGGCGTTGCGCGCCTCAATCTCGGCGATGTCGTTGCGCTTGCGCTGCGCCGCCTTGGCCTCAGCATTGGCCCGGGCTTCTTCGATGCGGTCGCTCGGTATCGCGGCCACCTTGTAGGTCAGCGCGGCCTCGCAAATCAGTTTGTTTTTGTCATCGCACACCCACACCCTGCTGTCGTCATGCAGGTCGTAGCGCACCCGCACTGCTTGGTCCTGGTAGTCAATCAACCCCGCGTGGAAGTAGGTGCGCTTGTGCAGCGTCACCATCTGGCGGCGCACGGTAGCCATCTGCATCGGGCGTATCAGCTCAGCCACCGGATACACCGCAGGGATGCGCACAAAGCCCGCTTCCCATACCTGCATCGGCGTTTTCCCGTCCAGCAGCTCCTCCAGCACCTCACGGCTAAATCGCTCGATGTAGCGCATCAGCGAGGCCTTGTAATCGTAAAAGCTGGGCAGGCGGCGCTTGCCGCTCAAAATGTCGGGGCTCATCCGACGGTTAGTCTCAGCCGCCATATCGTCGCCGCAGTACACCATGCCACCCGCAAAAAACTTGTCATGCTCATCCCGCAGGCGGCGAAAGAAGCACTCCACCCAGCCCTTACCATGCGGGTTGCCCGGGTGCGCCGCCATAATGTCTATGCCCATCTGGCTGGCAAAGCCCACGTTGTCCGCCGACATCAGCTTGGCCCGGTAGCCCGCACCATGGTCCAGGTACAGCATCGGCGGCATGTGGTCAAACCGGCCAATGGCCGTGCCCAGCGCCCGCAGCGTGTCCACCGCGTTCTCGCTGTTGCCAAGCCACCAGCCCACGGGCAAGCGGCTTTTTAAATCCATAAAAAACGTCAGCTCAGGCCGCCATGGCCGCCCCGTATTCGGGTGGGCCACATAGCAGTCAATCGTGTGGCCATCGCCCACATACACATCGCCCGGGCGTATGTTGTCCAGGTGGCGCTCTTGAAACTTCTGCATCGTCAGCCGGTGCAGGTGCGGCCCGGTACGGGCAATGCCCCGGCTGCCCAGGCGTACAGGCAGGCTTTGGATGTAGCGCTTCACCAGCGAGTCGCTCACATTCTCAAACCCATACTCGTAGCGCAGCTCTTTCGCCACCCCCGCATAGGTCGTCTTGCTGGGCGTGTTGTACAGCTCTATCGCCTTGGCTTCCCAGCCATACGCCTGGCGCACCCGCCCCGTGTGCTTGGGCAGCAAGGCCAGCTTGCCCTGCACCGCATAGTTCAGCAGCCAGCGCTTCAGCGTCGCCTCACTCAGCCCCTCACCCCGGCGCAGTAGCAGTTCAGCCGCATCTTGGGAGGCTGTGGGCAAGCTACCCTCTACCAGCTTGGCCGCCAGCCACTGCGCGCCCAGGCTGGCGCTGTAGCCCTTGTCCACCGCCGCCCGCAGCAGCGTGCCGCGCAGGCTGGCCGTGTTGCGCGCATCGTCGGTAGCAGCGGCCCACACATCCCCATGCAGCAGCATGGGCAGCTCGGCACGCGTGAGGCTATGCGCTTGGCGAAGGGTGACTACGGCGCTCATGGTCAGACGTTCTTGCGTTTTGCGCCACGTGCACCCGGGGCCTCGTTCGCCGCCTTGTTCGCCCGCTTGGTCCGCCCGTCTTGGTGCGCCGTGGTCAGCG
>JAYVDN010000411.1:0-2353 GCA_043749385.1 Polaromonas sp. | reverse complement strand
CCAGCTTTATCGCTCACGCGGGCAGCCCACCGCTTAACGCCTATGTGCTGCCGCTCAAGCTCGCTCCAATAGTCTTTGCGGCCACCATGTCGTTCTTTTACTTTGTGATTAATCTGGCCAAGTGGGTTCCCTACGCCTGGCTAGGCCTGCTAGACCTGCCCAACTTTGCCACCTCGCTGGTGCTCATGCCGATTGCGCCATTGGGCGTGTGGATTGGTCTTAAAGTCACCCGCAAAATCAATCCCACGCTGTTTTACCGTCTTGTGTATATTGGCATGTTTCTCACAGGCTGCAAACTCCTGTGGAACGCGTTCCATTAAAAGCCCAGCAACTTGGGCAGAGGTTTCACTATGTCCATCGCTACCAAATTTTTAGATTTCCAAGCCCAGGCCCGCAAGGTGTGGGTTTTGTCGCTGCCCTACTTCCAGTCAGAAGACAAATGGAAGGCCCGCGCCATGCTGGCCTTGATCGTCGCGCTGAACTTAGGTACGGTGTACATGTCGGTGCTGGTGAACGACTGGAACCGCGTGTTCTACGACGCGTTGCAAGCCAAGGACGAGACAGTGTTTTGGAAAGAGATTTGGCACTTTACCTATTTGGCATTTACCTTTGTGGTGCTGGCGGTGTACAAGTTCTACGTCACTCAGCTGCTGGAGGTGCGCTGGCGCAGCTGGATGACTACCGACACCCTGCGCCGCTGGTTGGCGCACAAAGCCTTCTATACCATTGAGTTGATGCGCTTTAGCCAAGCCGGCAGTTCAGACAGCGCCGCCACCTCCGACAACCCCGACCAGCGTATCCAGGAGGATATCAACCTGTTCACCACCTACACGGTATCGCTCAGCATGGGGCTACTTAACTCAGTGGTCACTTTGTTCAGTTTTATTGGCGTGTTGTGGGGGCTAAGCGGCATGACATCCTTTAGCCTGGGCGGCACCACGTATGAGATAGCCGGTTTTATGGTGTGGGCAGCTTTACTGTATGCGATGGCTGGTAGCGTGATTGCGCACTACATTGGCAAGCCGCAGATCAGGTTGAACTTTTTGCAGCAGCGCTACGAGGCAGATTTTCGCCACCACTTGGTTCGGGTGCGTGAGCATAGCGAGGCCATTGCCTTGGACAAAGGCGAAAAGGTAGAAGGCAAAGCATTGGACATGCGCTTTGGCGCGTTGTTGGCCAACTATCTGAAGCTCCTGACCGCGCAAAAACGTTTGATCTGGTTCCAATCCGGTTACGGCCAATCGGCCATCATCTTTCCCTTGCTACTTGCTGCGCCGCAGTACTTTAAGGGCACGATCCAGCTGGGTCAGTTTATGCAAATAGGCTCCGCGTTCGGCTACGTGCAAGGCGCGCTGAGCTGGCTGGTAGACAACTACCCCAACTTGGCCATTTGGAAAGCCACTACAGACCGGCTTACCAGCTTTGAAGCCTCTCTGGCCACGATAGAGGCCCATAAAATTAGGCAAAATACGGCGCTAGACCAATCAAATATCGCGGGAGCAGCTACTGAAAGCATAGTAGATGCACACACCCTGCAGCTGCAGCGCATGGCCTTGGCGCTGCCAGGGGGCAGCCAGCTGGCGCGCGATGTGAGCCTGCAGGCGCATCCAGGCGACACGATTATCGTCAGCGGCCCATCCGGTAGCGGCAAGAGCACGCTGTTTCGCGCTATTGCAGGTATTTGGCCGTTTACCAACATCGGTGGTGCAACTGGCGCTTACCCGGCGGGCCGCCTGGCGCTGCCGCAAGGCTTTGAACAAAGCGCGATGTTCATCCCTCAACGCCCGTACTTTCCCAATGCTACGTTGCGCACCGCTTTGGCTTACCCGGACGATGCTGCCAACTACAGTGATGAGGCATTACGCACGGCGCTGGGCGATGCGCTGCTACCGCACTTGCAAAACCGCTTGGACGATGAGGACGCCTGGGGCCAAAAGCTCAGTGGCGGCGAGCAACAGCGCCTGGCCTTGGCGCGGGTGTTTCTGAAAAAACCGCGTTGGGTGTTTGCAGACGAAGCCACCAGCGCCCTGGACGAAGCCACTGAAAAAACCATCTACGAAAGACTGCTAGCCCAAGTAAAACTTGCGCAGGGCACTCTGGTATCGATAGCGCACCGGCCCGCAGTAGCCCAGTTTCATGCCACGCGCTGGCGCTTTGCGCCGCAGCCGGAGGACGGTTTGGCCAAGTTTGCGATTGCGCAAGAGCCGGTCAAATAAACACACACCGCGCAACAGACACGGCGCGCCGCTTTGGGTATATTGGGTGCGTCCTCTATGGTGAGGCCCAATTGTCTACCCGGAGGCCTCCATGTCTGTTGCTGCCAAGCTGTCCCTACTCAAAGCCCAAACCCGCA
>JAYVDN010000410.1:0-3264 GCA_043749385.1 Polaromonas sp. | reverse complement strand
AGCAAACCGACACTACTGTGCTGATGCAAAACACCCACGCCAAGACCGACGCCGCCTGGGGCAACGACAGCGTGCTGGTTCTGTCCAACGACAAAATCCAGCGCTACAGCTATGGGGGCAACTGGCTGGCTGAAGAGCACCTTCTCGTGCCTGCGCCAGGTAGCAGCGGTGTAGCCAACGGCTGGGTATTGGGTACAGCTTTCAACGTCACCACGCATAAAACAACGCTGAACGTATTCGAGGCCAACGCCCTGTCCAAAGGGCCGGTCGCGCAGCTGGCCTTGCCCTACGGTTTGCCGCTGGGTTTGCATGGGCAGTTTGTAGCGGCGTGACCGCAGCGCCATCCGCCGGACCATCGTGCATTACCCAGGCACAGCTTGCTACGCAGACTAACTTCACCAGGAGCTCACCATGCAAACCACATTCAAAACGCTACACATACTAGGCGTCTGTCTATTTATAGGCAACATTGTTGTCAGCGGCTTTTGGAAAGCCATGGCAGATCGCGTTGACGACTTGGCGGTTGCACGTTTTGCCACACGCTTGGTCAATTTGACAGACGCTGTGTTTACCGCATTGGGTGCCGCACTCTTGTTGGTCGCTGGGCATGCCATGGCGGGCAGACATGGCGGCATTGCGGCGAACCCGTGGATATTTTGGAGCTATGCGGCCTTTGGTCTTTCGGGCCTGCTGTGGATTGCGGTGCTGGTGCCAGTGCAAATTCGCCAGGCACGCCTGCTGCGCAGCGCCAGCAGCACCATCCCCGCAGAGTACAAACGCCTGGCACGCATTTGGTCGCCTGTCGGCATTGTCGCCACCCTCGCCACACTGCCACCTTTGTACTGGATGGTGGCGCGCGCTGTTTGACGCAATGCAGCGCCGGTCGTTGGGTCTACTTTAAATTTTTCTCAAACCGATTTCCAAGGAGATTATCTTGTTTACACGCATTGTCCTCAACACGCCGCTATGGGTTTGGGCCCTGTTAGCGTTGCTGGTAGCGTTAGGCTACAGCCAAACCCGCACTCGCACCGTTGGTCTGCGCCGCGTCATCGTCATGCCAGTGGCCATGATTTTTCTGTCGCTGTTTGGCACGGTGTCGGCGTTTGGCCCGTCGCCCGTGGTGCTGGGTGCGTGGCTCGCCGCTTGTGGCGTGCTGGCCAGCGTGGTACTGCTGCGCCCTGCACCATTTGGCACGGCGTATAACAGCGCAAGCCGCCACTACGCCATGCCCGGCAGCTGGTTGCCCCTGTTCGTCATTTTGGGCATCTTTTGCACCAAATACGCCGTGGGCGTTACTTTGGCCATGCAGCCCGCCATGGCAAGCCACACACTGTTTGCCACGCTGGTGGGCATGCTGTACGGCCTGTTCAGCGGTTTTTTTTCAGGCCGCGCCCTGCGGCTATTGCGCTTGGCTTTTCCCGTTGCATCGATTTAATTTTTTACAAGGAGCACCGCCATGACACCCGAAAACATAGACCGCCTGGCCCGCAAGCGCGCTAACGCCAAACTGGGCTGGTTCATGCACGCCAGTGTGTACCTGATCGTCAACGCATTTTTAGTAGCGCTGTCGCTATGGCACGGTAGGGCTTGGGCGGCCTTCCCACTGCTGGGCTGGGGTCTGGGCTTGGCTATCCATGGCGTTGCCGTGTGGTTTGCAGGCGCTGGCAGCGCGCTGCGCGAGGGCTTGGTACAGCGCGAGCGGGCACGCCTGACTGCGCAGCGTGACCCATGGTGAAAGGGTTGTCAATGAAAAAATACTTCGCTTTCTGGCTGTTGTCTGTCGCTGCCCTTGGGGCGCAAGCCGCCGTCGGCCTCACCGTACTGCCGGGCACAGACAAGCACGGCCCAGTCACCGTGTTCTACCCGAGCAGCAGCCCGGCTGTGGCCACCGCACGGGGCCCTTTCACACTCCCCGTGGCGGTAGATGGCAGCGCTAGTGCTGGCAACCGCCGATTAGTAGTGTTCTCACACGGTTCGGGTGGATCGCCTTGGCCACACGCGGACTTTGCAGCCAGCTTAGTGGATGCTGGTTTTATTGTGGCCATGCCAGAACACGCGGGTGACAACTACAAAGACCATAGCAAAGTGGGCCCCGAGACCTGGAAGCTGCGCCCACACGAAGTGTCGCAAGCCATCGATGCGGTGCAGGCTGATGCGGGCTTTGCCGCGCTGGTGGACTTTGACCAAGTGGGTGTCTACGGCACCTCGGCTGGCGGCTTGACCGCACTCACGCTGGCGGGAGCACGTTGGTCGCCAGCCAACTTCAAGCGCCATTGCGTAGCGCATATGAACGAGGATTTTCCTTCTTGCGTAGGCTTGATTTCCAGCCTGAAAGGCAATTGGCTTGACCCTGTCAAAGTCACGGTGGCCCGCTGGGTGCACCGCCTGTATTTCAATGACGAGACCCTGCAAAACCACACCGATCCACGCATTCAAGCAGTCATCGCTTCGGTGCCCATAGCGGCCCCCATCGAACTGGCTTCCATAGCACAACCACGTATTGCCGTGGCCTTGGTGCAGTCGGCGTTTGACCCTTGGTTGGCACCCCGGTTTCACAGCAACAAGGTGCAGTCTGCCTGCGCAAGCTGTGTGGACATTCCCAACCTGCCCATGTCGGGCCACGGCACGCTGATGTCCCCTTGGCCGCAAGAGCTGGCCCAAAGCCTCACCCCCCTGCTGGTAGACCCACCGGGCTTTGACCGCACGCAGTTGCCAGCGGTATACCAGCGCATGGCATCATTCTTTAAAGCCAAGCTTTCCATTGCACAATAGCCACCATGTCCGCACCCGGCTCCCTCACTAACCCAGCGCCATTAGTCACCCTGCGGGCGAGCCTGCCTGCGCTGGCCAATCATGCGCTCAAGGTAGCCCTGTTCTGCGTGCTAGTAGCGCTGGGTCTGTGGTGGTTCAGGCAAGGTGTGCCACTGGATATTCAGCTAGTTTATTCCTTGTCGGGCGGCATGCTGACCTGGGCCATCATTGACTTGGGGCGGTTTTTTATCGACACCAGCTCGCCCTACCATTTTCCGCGCGGCTGGCGTGCTATCGCTTTGATCGTGGCGGGTTGCGCTATCGGTCATGTGCTGGGCACCTTTATCGGCGATGCGTATTGCGGCAGGTCCAGTTGGGAGATGTTCCAGGACAAACCCCATATGCTGGTGAATTTCTTTTTGCTCAGCATCGTCTCTGGTGCGGTGGTCAGTTTTTACTTCTATGCGACAGGCAAAGCCCACTACCTGCACGCTGAGCTGGAAGCCTCGCAAC
>JAYVDN010000409.1:0-6761 GCA_043749385.1 Polaromonas sp. | reverse complement strand
GGCTAAAACGGCGGCAAAGCGCTCAAGCTGTACCCCGTCGCCCGCTAGCGGGTGATGCAATGCAGCAAGCCAAGGGGCGCTGTCACGCGATTCGCACATTGCCAATGCGCTACCCAGTAGCATAGAGCACCCGGCTAAAGTCAGCCGGCTCTTTGCGCGCCATTGGCACTGTCGTTCATTGCGGCAGACAGTTGGCCACCGCCGAGGGCCGCATTGTCGATGCCGAACGGAAACTCTACGCCCACGCCACCACCACCTGCCTGGTGTTTGAGCTGCCTACGGCATAAGACTGGTACGTTTCAATGCTGCGGCCCTTTAAAATATCGCGGGAGCAGCTATATTATTTATAGTAATTGAAATACCTGCGCCCCACGCGTTCCCTACCCGCTGCATACCCTGTCCTTACCCGCCACCCACCCGAGCGCCCACAATACCATCCTTGGTCATCCGTTATTATTGAATTCATTTCAACGACGCTATTTTTCAAGGAACCCTTTATGCGACTCCTCCACACCATGCTGCGCGTAGGCAACTTGCAGCGCGCTATCGACTTCTATACCCAAGCCATGGGCATGCAGCTGCTGCGCACCACCGACCGGCCCGAGCAAAAATATTCGTTGGCTTTTGTAGGCTACGGCAGCAACCCAGAGCATGCCGAGCTGGAGCTGACCTACAACTACGGGGTGGACAGCTACGAGCTGGGCACTGCCTACGGCCATATTGCACTGGGAGTTTCCGACATTTACACCACCTGCGAGACCATCCGTGCCAAAGGCGGCAACATCACCCGCGAGCCGGGCCCAGTGAAAGGCGGCAACACCGTGATTGCCTTTGTCACCGACCCGGATGGCTACAAGATTGAGCTGATTGAACGCAAATTTTAGGCCGTGTATCGCTCATCTATTTATAGCTGTCCCCGCGATATTCTAAAGGTCTAGCGGCTTATTTAACGGTAAATTCGTGTTCCAGCAAACCTCCTTAGCCCCACCGCCCTCTCTACGCACCGCCCTGGCGTGCTTGTGGCTATCGACAGGTATCCTTGCGCTGCTCACCATCGCAGCGTGGGCCAATGTACTCGCTCTGCCCAACAGCGCCAGCGTCACGGTCAATAATCTTTTGACCTTGGTATTCATGCTTTTGGTGATCGTTAAGCTGGCTGCGGGCCGAGGCTGGGCGCGCTGGGTGTTTGCTGTGGTGTATTTTTTAGGCTCAGCCGTCACCGTGTATCTGTCTGTCTTTGAACCGCAGATCTTTCGCAACCAGCCTTTGGCTCTGCAAGCCACGGGGTTGGTGCAATTGGCGTTGCAAACGGTGGCCATGGTGTTGCTGTTGATGCCAGCTTCGCGCCAATGGTTTCACGCGCTACGGCAACGGGCTGCGTAGGCGGGTAGCGGAACTGGCCAGCGCGGTAATACGCGCCCAGTCGGCTGAGGCCAAGGCATCGGCTGGCATCAACCATGAGCCGCCTACGCACACTACATTGGGCAACGCCAAAAACTCTTTGGCGTTTTGCTCATTCACGCCGCCGGTAGGGCAAAACTGCACGTCAAAAAACGGGCCGCTCCAGGCCTTGAGCATGGCCGGCCCACCCGCTTGCATGGCTGGGAAAAATTTGAGCTGGGTGTAGCCAGCCTCAACGGCTTGCATAATCTCGCTGCCCGTGGCCACGCCCGGCAGCAGGGCCAATCCTGCATCTCGGCAAGCACTGCCCACTGTGGGCGTAAAGCCTGGGCTCACTGCAAAACGCGCACCCGCGCGCGCGGCGGCCTGCGCGTCTTGCGGGCTGCGCACGGTGCCTGCGCCCACCACGGCCTCAGGCACTTCTTTGGCGATGCGTTCCATGCAATGCAAGGCAATGCTCGTACGCAAAGTCACCTCCAGCATGCGAATGCCACCTGCCACCAGCGCACGGGCCAAGGGCACTGCATGGGCGATATCGTTGAGAACAATAACGGGTATGACGGGCGCATCGCGCATCACACTCAATGCCGTCAAGTCGGTGGGTAAGGCCGCAAAGGCGGGTGTCATAGCCATGTGCAGGCTCCTTCTTCGGCGGTGAGGGCGTTGCGGCGCATGGATGCGAACAGTTCGCGGCCCATGCCGATGCCGTTGGATCGCATATGTTCTGCTGTCATCGTGGCCAAAGGCCTGCTTGCCCAGTCGGCGTCGCTGACCACGGCCTGTAATGTGCCGCCCGGGGCATCCAGGCGCACGATATCGCCATCACGCAGCTTGGCCAGCGGGCCACCCGCCAGCGCCTCGGGGCTCACATGGATGGCAGCGGGCACTTTGCCTGAAGCACCGCTCATACGGCCGTCGGTCACCAGCGCCACCAGGTAGCCCTTGCCTTGCAGCACGGCCAAAGGCGGGGTGAGCTTGTGCAGCTCGGGCATGCCGTTGGCCCGTGGGCCTTGCCAGCGCACGACGACGACGATGCCATTGAAGCCATTGGTTTGGCAGGCGTTTTCTACCGTGCCTTCTTTGAATGCGGCCAGCATGGCCTCTTGGCTGTCAAACACCATGGCCGGGGCTTGGATCACATGCCGGTCATCGGGCACAGAAGATACTTTAATGACACTGCGGCCCAAGTTGCCTTGCAGCAGTTTGAGGCCGCCCGTGGCACTGAAAGGGCTGCTTACGGGGCGCACGATGGTCTCGTCTTGGCTTGCACCGATCTCGCTCCACTGCAAACCCTGTACGCTGGCTGCAGGTTTCTTGGTGTAGTCCCGGATGCCACTGGCCACTGTCAACACGTCCGCATGCATGAAGCCCGCATCCAGCAGTTCGCGGATGATATAGCCCGGCCCGCCTGCGGCCTGAAACTGGTTGACATCCGCGCTGCCGTTGGGGTATACATGCGAGAGCAAGGGCACCACATCAGACAAGGCCGAAAAATCGTCCCAGTCAATCACAATGCCCGCCGAGCGCGCCACAGCTACCCAGTGAATCAGGTGGTTGGTGCTGCCGCCGGTGGCCATCAAGCATGCAATAGCGTTGACGATGCATTTTTCATCTACTATCTTTCCGATAGCGGATTTGTTTTTTGTAGCACACAAAACCGTTTTCACCGCCTCACGCGTGAGCAGCTCGCGTACATGCAGCCCGGTAGCTTCGTCGGGGTTGATAAACGCCGTGCCGGGCACATGCAGGCCCATGGCTTCCAGCAGCATTTGGTTGCTGTTGGCGGTACCGTAGAAGGTGCACGTGCCTTGGCCGTGGTAGGCCTTGGACTCGGCCTCCAGCAGCTCGGCGCGGCCTACCAAGCCCTGGGCAGCCAGCTCGCGCACCTTGGATTTTTCGTTATTAGACAAGCCACTGGTCATGGGCCCAGCGGGTACAAACACGGTCGGCAAATGGCCAAAATGTAGCGCGCCTATCAACAGGCCGGGCACGATTTTGTCGCACACGCCCAGCAACAAGGCGCAGTCAAACATGTCGTGCGACAGGCTCACTGCGGTGGCCATGGCGATGGTGTCGCGGCTGAACAGGCTCAGCTCCATGGCGGGTGTGCCCTGGGTTACGCCGTCGCACATGGCGGGCACACCGCCTGCAACCTGCGCCGTAGCACCTTGCTTACGCGCCTCGTCTTTGATCAGCGCCGGGTAATGCTGCAAGGGCGCGTGGGCCGAAAGCATGTCGTTATACGCATTGACGATGCCGATGTGCGGCGCTTTCTCAGCCACCACCTTGAACTTGTCGTTGCGGGGCATGGCGGCAAACGCATGCGCCACATTGGCGCAGCCCATGCGGTCTGCGCCCCGGCCTCTGCGCGAGGCGGCGTCGATTTGCTGCAAATAGGCGGAGCGGGTAGCAGCGCTGCGCGCCGTAATACGCTGAGTGATCTGGGCCACCACGGGATGGATGTTCATGGGCTGGGAAACCAAAATAGGGGTCAACAAGGTTCAATTGATGTAATTTAATTACACATCAATCATACGATGATTAGCCTACCGCGTCTAGCTGCTGGGTTACCAAGTGGTTACCAAAACGGCACTCCCCTCACTACTCGCCTACCCGTCGCCACCCAGATGCAGACGGCCTTACTTGAGGGTAACTTCCACACGACGCGCCTGTGCACCTGTGCCAGACTGGATATCTTCTGGTTTGACCAATTCAATTTGATCGTCTGCCAAGCCAGCAGATTTAAGCAAATCGCGCACGGCGAAGGCGCGCTGCTTGGCCAGCTCTTTGTTTTGGGCAGCATTGCCTGTGCTGTCCACATAACCGCTGATGCTGGCCTTTTTGCCGGCTTTAGCGCCTGCAATCACGTCAGCCAAGGCCTGTGGGCCACCTTCGGGCAGCTCTGCCTTGCCAGAGGCAAAGAAGAACTTCACTACGCCGCCTTCTACCGCCACGGCAGCGGCACCTGCAGCTGCGTCCATGGCGGAGTCGCTCTTGGCCGGGGTGGCACCTGCGGCGGCAACGCCCGCTACAGCAGCGGCTACGGCACCTGCGCCCGCTGCAGGTGCAGCTACGCTGGCCGTTGCCGCTTGGGCTTTGACAGCCTTGTTCTTTTGGTAAATAGTTACCCCTATCACCAGGCTGACCACCAAAGCAATCACCCCAAAAATTACGCCCATTACCAAGCCTGTGCTGTCATCATCTTGCGAAACCATGAAAAACTCCAATAAAGTACAGCCTAGATTGTAATTTGCCCCACATGCCAAATACCGCCCTCACCGCAAGAGACCCCGCCCAAATGCTAGAACACACCCTGAAAGCGTGGCTGGGCGGCACGCCAGAGGCTGGTTTGTGGGTGTTTGGCTACGCATCGCTGATCTGGCGGCCAGAATTTGACTTTACCGAAAAGCGTGCCGCCCGCGTGCAGGGCTGGCACCGCGCGCTGCACATGTGGAGCCGCATCAACCGGGGCACACCCGAGTGCCCCGGTTTGGTGTTCGCCATGCTCAGTGGTGGAAGTTGCCAGGGCATGGCCTTCCATGTGCCCCAGGCGCAAGTGCCCAGTGTGTTGACCCAGCTATGGGTGCGCGAGATGCCTACGGGCGTGTATGACCCGCGTTGGCTGCGCTGCAGCACGCCACAGGGGGATGTACAGGCGCTGGCCTTTACCTTGTCGCGCCAAAGCCCCAATTTTTGCGGCATCTTGAGCGATACGCAGTATGCGCAGATATTTAGCCAAGCCTGTGGCCGCTACGGCACCACACTGGACTATGCGCAGCAAACCTACGATGGTCTGCTGCGTGTGGGCATACACGACCGTGCGCTGCAAAAGCTGCTGCGCAAAGCCGCTGACCCAATTTCGTGTAGTTGACCACATCCAATGGGCCCTTCTACAGAGGTCTGGCGCGCATAAAAAAAAGCCGCTAGAAGCGGCTTTGTTGTATCGGAGTAACTTGCTTTAAGCGTGTGCCGAGCGCAGCTTGAAAGAGAAGTCATGCAGCGCAGCAATGCCACTTTCTTCAGCGCGTTTGCACCAAGCCTGCAGGTTGATCGCCAATTGCTCACGGCTGAGCGTAGTGCTGCTCCACATCAGACGCAGCTCATCCCGCATGGTGGCCATTTTGTCCAGCACGGGGTGCGCGGCGCGCGCCTGAGCGAGGTGCGCGTGGGCGGAGGCGGGCACTTTGTCATCGTCGCGGTGCAGCCAGCGCTTGGCGGTGGTTAGTACCGACAGGTCTCCCTGCTTGGCTTTGATGGCCTCGATCTCTCGGCCGCATGCGGCGCGCATTTCGCGGGCGTAGCCGGCCATGACCTCATAGCGGTTAGTAATCAATGCTTCCAGCGTCTTCTCATCGGCTACGGGTTTAGCTGCACCCAGCATCAATTTAGGCGGCACCTTTTTCACGCTGGCTAGGCCCAGTATTTCCATGGCGCGAATGTAGCCCCAGCCAATGTCAAACTCGTAAGGCTTGACTGAGAATTTAGCGCTGGTGGGATAAGTGTGGTGGTTGTTATGCAGCTCTTCACCACCAATGATGATGCCCCATGGGCTGATATTGGTAGACGCATCAGGTGCTTCAAAATTGCGGTAGCCCCAGTAGTGGCCAATGCCGTTGATGATGCCTGCAGCGGTGATAGGGATCCAAGCCATCTGCAAGGCCCACACTGCGGTACCTGCCGCGCCAAACAGCGCCCAGTTGATGATCAGCATCAGGCCAACGCCCTGCCAGCTGTAGCGGGTGTACAGATTGCGCTCGATCCAGTCGTCTGGCACGCCGTGGCTGTATTTGGCCATGGTTTCCATGTTCTTGGATTCGGCGCGGTACAGCTCGGCACCTTCAAAAAATACTTTTTTGATGCCGTGGGCCTGCGGGCTATGCGGGTCGTCAATGGTCTCGCACTTGGCATGGTGTTTGCGGTGGATACTGACCCACTCTTTGGTAACCTGGCCAGTACCTAACCAGAGCCAAAAGCGGAAGAAATGCGCAGGCAACCAATGCAAATCCATGGCGCGGTGCGCTTGATGGCGGTGCAGGTAAATGGTGACCGAGGCGATGGTGATGTGGGTGGTAAACAGTGCGTACAGCACGATTTGCCACCAAGCCAGGTTCCACAAACCGTGGCCAAACCACTGAATGAATGCATCGAACACCGGAGATTCAAAAACGAACATTGAAATCCTTCAACAAAGAGTTGTCCCAACAATTTTTTGTATTTGTAACAGGTTTATACGCTATTTTAAAGCAATAGGGTAGCCCTTGGCTTACAACGGCCTACCGTTTGTCGTGGCCTACAGGTGTTACGAACAGCTGAACATTAAATTAATTTAAAGCAGTTTTTTGCCTTACCGCTGCAAAAAA
>JAYVDN010000408.1:0-4706 GCA_043749385.1 Polaromonas sp. | reverse complement strand
TTTGGCAGCTTTGACCACGGTGCGCAGTACTTCACCGTGCGCGACGCGCGCTTTCGCACCCTGATGCAGTGGGCGCTGGCCACGGCCCCCAACGTGGCCCGCCCATGGGCAGCTAACGCCGTGCGCGTGCTCGACGCCACCGGCCGAATCGCCGCCGCTGCCCTGCCCACAGCCGAGCCGCATTGGGTCGGCCAACCCGGCATGAACGCTCTGGCCGCCCACTGCGCAGGTGCATTGGTCAAAGCCGGCCGTGTGCAACTGAGCACCCGCGTGCACCGCATCACCCACACTGGCAAGGGCTGGCAGCTTAACGCAGTGGACGCGCAAGACAAAGACGCTGTATTCAGCGGGTTTGACCAAGTGCTCCTGGCCATGCCCAGCTTTCAAGCGCGCGAGCTGCTGCACAATTCAGAGCACCACCCGGCTTGGGTGAAAGCCCTGGACAAAGTGGTGGTAGCCCCGTGCTGGACCTTGATGCTGGCCTTTCCAAGCGCCTTGCCCATCAAACCCAACTCCCCTCCTGTGGCGCTAGGCCCGCAGTGGAACGCAGCGCGCAGCACCCACCACCGCGTGGCATGGCTGGCGCGTGAATCGTCCAAGCCCAGCCGGGAGGCGCTGGAGCGCTGGACGGTGCAAGCCAGCGCCGACTGGAGCCGCGAGCACCTGGAAGACGATGCACCGCGCGTCAAAGCCAAGCTGCTCAAAGCCTTCGCTGAAGTCACCGGCATCCGCTCTGAACCCGACTACGCCGAAGTGCACCGCTGGCGCTTTGCCAAAACCGAAACCCCGCTCGGTAAAAAATACCTGTGGGACGCCAAAACCGGCGTCGGCATTTGCGGCGACTGGTGCCTAGGCCACCGGGTAGAAGACGCGTTTGTCAGCGGCCTGGAGCTGGCGCTGGCTGCCAAGTAGGTGGGGAGATGGCCAGACTTATCTACCGATCTACATTTGTGTTGCTATTGGGCTTGCACGCAGGCTTTTGCATGGCGCAGTCCTCCAGTCTTTCCAATCCAGTAGCTTCCCAAAGCTGTGGCAATTTGAATGTGGACGAAGAAACTGCCCCCCTGCGTAAAGAACTCTTGAGTTTGTTGCGTGATAAAAAGTATGCAGCATTGGACGACATGCTCAACGATCGGCACACCAGGATGCTCAAGGGTGAATTTCAAGATCGATCACTTGCCAGCCTGACAAACTTTACCGACAGCGCAGACCCCGCTTTAGAGCCTTTGCTCGACGAGTGGGTGCGTACCAGCCAAGGTGGTTTCATGGCCCAGTTGGTGCGCGGCAAATACCATGGTGCAGTAGCATGGAAGAAACGTGGTTCAGAATTTTCTGAAAAAACATCGCAAGATCAAATTGCTGCGATGCTGGAGTCGTACAAAAAAGCTTCAGCAGACATAGCGGCAAGCAAGCAAAAAAATCCACGTAGTGTGCTACCGTATCCAGTGTTGATGCAAATAGCGGCGGCTGTGGGCGAGGGAGCAGAGGTCTTTGACATATTAATGCGAGCAAACGAAGTTGCTCCAAACAATTATGTGGCCCGCAGAATGGCCATCGGACGATTTTCTCCCCGCTGGGGCGGCAGTTTCGAGGCGATGGACAAAATATTGATACAAGCCAAGTCCAGCCAACTCTCTTCCAGTGATCAAAAAGGTTTGCAATATACAGTCTTGCTTGAAAAAGCGTCGCACTACAAAGTTGTTGAAAAACGCCCCATTGAAGCGCTTCCCTACTACACCCAAGCGGCACAACTGTGCGACTCGCACACAGCGTGGGCGGAGGTCTCCAGCATCCAATATGCACGTGAGGACTGGCCTGCGGTAGAAGCTGCAATGAACCAATACATGCGCCTGCGCCCCGACACAGCGTGGGGCTTTAATCGCCGTGCATGGGCATTGGAAAAACAGGGGCGTGTGAAAGATGCTGTTCCGGACTACGAACGCTCGGCCGAGCTAGGCAACGACTACGCACAAAACAAGATGGGCTACTTTTACTTGACCGGCAGTCCGGTGAGCAAAGATCTTGTCAAGGCCAAAGCATTATTTGAAAAGGCCAACGCTCAAGGCAATAAAAATGCCAAAACCCAATTGGAGTACATGGCTCGATTGCCAGCGCAACAGTAAGCCCGCCTACATCCTGTCTGTCCAGAGGGTACTCCGCCATGCCGCAGCATTACACTGGCCGCTTTGCACCTTCGCCCACCGGGCCGCTGCACGCAGGCTCGCTAGTAGCCGCTTTGGCCAGTTGGCTGGACGCTCGCGCACACCAAGGCACTTGGCTGGTGCGCATCGAAGACGTAGACACCCCACGCTGCCTGCCGGGCGCAGACCAAGAAATTCTCCAGCAGCTAGCGTTGTGCGGCCTGGTAAGCGACGCAGCGCCGCTGTACCAATCGCAGCGCGGCGCGCACTACCAAGCCGCTTTGGATGCGCTGGTTCAACGCAAAGCGGTCTACCCCTGCGGCTGTTCGCGCAAAGACATTGAGCTGGCTCTGGCGACGCGTGCAGATGCACCCTTGCCTGGAGCAGCAGCCAAGCCACGCGGCGCCGAGCTGGTATACCCCGGCACCTGCCGCGACGGCCTGCATGGAAAAAGCGCCCGCGCATGGCGCTTTGATACCCGTATTTATAGATCAAATGAGGCTGCAGGTCAACAAAATATCGCGGGAGAAGCTACTGAAAATATAGCAGGAAATTTTCTCACTTGGCATGATCTTCGCCGGGGCACGCAGCACCAGGATGTAGAAAACGAAGTGGGCGACTTTGTCGTCAAGCGCGCCGACGGCCTGTGGGCCTACCAACTGGCCGTGGTGGTAGACGACGCAGCGCGGGGCGTCACGCACGTCGTGCGCGGGGAAGATTTGGCCGACAACACCGCACGGCAAATCTTGCTGCAACGCGCTTTAGGCACCCCCACGCCGCAGTACCTGCACACCCCCTTGGTGCTGGCGCTGGACGGCCACAAGCTGTCCAAGCAAAACGGCGCGACCCCGCTAGACCTGTCGCAGCCCCTGCTGGCTCTGAATGCTGCAGCCCAATGCTTAGGCCTGGCACCCGCCACTGGCAGCTTGTCGCAAGCGCTGCAAGGGTGGGCACAGGCTTGGCTTCTACAATCACACCATGACCCAGCCAACCACCACATCGCCTAGCACCTCGCCCTTCAAAGGCCGCCCGATCCGCAGCTTTGTGCTGCGCACCGGTCGCACCACAGTGGGCCAAGCCAAAGCGCTGGAAGATATGGGGCCGCAATACATCCTGCCCTATCAGCCAAGCGCTATCGATTTAGAAGCTGCTCGCGCGATCATCCAGAAGACTGGCAGCCCAAGTGATACTCAAAATGCGCCACCCAGCACGACGCAAACAATTTTTGAAATCGGCTTTGGCATGGGCGAAGCCACCGCGCATATTGCCCAACTGATGCCCCACGCCCTGTACATCGGCTGCGAGGTGCACCCGCCCGGTGTAGGCGCGCTGCTCAAGCGCATTGGGGACGAGCACATCACCAATATCCGCATCATCCAGCACGATGCGGTGGAGGTGCTGACGCATATGCTGCCACCTGCCAGCCTGGACGGTGTGCACATCTTCTTCCCCGACCCGTGGCATAAAAAGCGCCACAACAAGCGCCGCCTGATCCAACCGCCCTTGATCAAGCTACTGGCCTCGCGCATCAAACCGGGCGGCTACATCCACTGCGCTACCGACTGGCAGCATTATGCGGAGCAAATTTTGCAGGTTTTGGGGGATGAACCCAGTCTTGTGAACACTTCGGCAAATGCTGACGGCTACGCCCTTAAACCAGACTACCGCCCACTCACCAAGTTTGAAAACCGAGGCATTAAGTTAGGCCACGGCGTGTGGGATCTGGTGTTTCGCCGCCACACAAATGCCTAGTTGTGCCGCGCCGAGCAGCTAAAATCCAAGCATGCCCCATGTTGCTGAACTTTTGTTATTTATCGCTATCGGCGTGCTCATTGCCTCCATCGTCGAAGCGGTAGTGCTGAGCCGCCGCACGCCAGGCGGCTACGACTGGGCCAGCATGGGTGTGTCCATTGCCGACATGGTGGTGCGTAACGCCCTGCGTTTTGTGCTGCCCGCCACTTTTATCCTCACCATGGCCGACTGGGTGTGGGCGCACCGCATTGCCACCGTGCCGCTGGACGGCTTGGCAGCATTTGCGGCCTTGTTTATCGGCCAGGAGTTTTGCTACTACTGGTACCACCGCGCTGGCCACCGCATGCGCTGGTTTTGGCTCAGCCACAGCGTCCACCATTCGTCCAACTCCATGAGCCTGGCTGCTGCCTACCGCCTGAGCTGGACGGCGGGCTACACCGGGGTAGTGGCGTTTTTTATGCCCTTGGTGTGGTTGGGTTTTCCAGTCAAAGTGGTGCTGTCCTGCCTGGCGCTCAATTTGTTCTACCAGTTTTGGCTGCACACCACCTGGATACCCAAGCTGGGCTGGTTCGAAAAAATATTCAACACTCCGTCTGCCCACCGCGTGCACCATGCCAGCAACCTGGAATATTTAGACGGCAATTACGGCGGCGTGCTGGTGGTTTTTGACCATTTATTTGGCACCTATATTCCTGAGCGCCAAGATATCGCCATTCAATACGGCTGGGTAGAGCCGATCCACACACGCAATGTGTTCAAGCTACAGGTCACTCCCTGGGTAAGCTTGTTCCAAGACCTGCGCAACGCGCGCTC
>JAYVDN010000407.1:0-2035 GCA_043749385.1 Polaromonas sp. | reverse complement strand
GCTCACATAGTTGGCCGCCAGCTTTTGCATGCCTAGGCCCAGGCCTACGCCAAACGCCCCGCCCAGCACTGACAGCGCGGTTAAATCCACCCCCAGCGCCGACAGCGCAAACAGCAAACCAACGATGAGCAGCAGCATGCGGATGGCGTTAGTGGCAATTTTGCGCAGCGACAGGTCGGCCACCGTATCGCGCAGCACCTTGGCCTCGATGGTGGCCGACACCCACAGGCTGATCACCAGCACCAGCCCCGCCGACACAATGCCCTCCAGAATGGTCAGCAAGCTCACTTTGGATTTGCCAAAACTGAACTTCATGCTCTCCAGCTCGCCAGTGAGCACCGGCAGCGCGCCCAGCAGCCACAGCACCACACCCAGCCACACCAGCCAGGAGAAAAACCGCTCCAGCAGCCTGGCCATGGCCGAGTCGGGGTAGGCAGCCGAAAGCACGCGCGCTATGAGCCTGATAGCTGTCAGCGCAAGGAGGATAGGCGCTGCCAGCCGAATAATGGCGTAGTCTGGGTCGCTAAACCACAGCACTTTGGCGGCATACAGCAGCACCAGCGCCAGCAGCGGGAACAGCACGCCATCGATGGTGCGGCGGCCAAACCACACCGACTCTTTGGCGATCACGGTGCCAACCCGAACGCCCATTACTTTGGGCCGCTGCCAGTGCACCAGCGCATAGGCCAGGCCCAGGCAGGCCAGCAAGGTGGCAATTTCTAACCACACGTCGGGGCGTGAGATGTCTTTTAGCAACGCGGAAATTTGGCTCATAGCTCAGTATTGTGGCGCATCACCGGAGGCCCTTGTGACAGCTTGTCGCGGTGCACGCGTCGCCACTGAGCTAACCCGATGAAGCCCGCAAACTCCGTTCGGGCTGAGCCTGTCGAAGTCCACGCAAAGCCTCAGGCGGGCTATGTCGGCCACACGGGGGCGCGCTTTTGCACAAAGGCTTGTACGCCCTCTTGCGCGCAGGGGTCCATCATGTTCACCGCCATGGCTTGGCCCGCCAGTTGGTAGGCGGCCTCCAAGCCCAGCCCCTGCTGCCGGTAAAACAGCTCTTTGCCCATTTGCAAAGCCAGGCGCGGCTTGCTGCAAATCTGCGCCACCAGTTTTTCTACCTCAGCGTCGAGCGCTGCCGCTGCATCTTCTGCAGCGACCGCATTAATCAGCCCGTAAGCCAAAGCGGTTGGCGCATCAATGAACTCTCCCGTCACTAGCATATGCATAGCGTGCTTGGCTTGCAGGCTGCGCACCAGCGGCACTGATGGCGTAGCGCAAAACAGCCCGTAGTTGATGCCGCTGGTAGCAAAGCGCGCACCAGGCGAGGCCACGGCCAAATCGCACTGCGCCACCAGCTGGCAGCCCGCCGCCGTAGCCATGCCCTGCACTCGCGCAACCACCGGCACGGGCAGCCGGGCCATCGACACCATCATCTTGGAGCACTGCGCAAACAGCGTTTGGTAAAACGCCAGCGACGGGTTGGCCGCCATGTCTTTGAGGTTATGGCCTGGGCAAAAGGCTTTGCCTGTAGCGGCAATGACTACAGCACGCGACCCATTGTCTGCTTGCACGGCATCCAACACAGCCTGCACAGCGCCGATCATCTCTGCAGACAGCGCGTTGAAGTTGTCAGGCCGGTTCAAAGTCAGGGTGTACACCCCCCGGACGTCTTTTTGCACCAGTACCAGGTCATTTTTGAGCTCATTTTTCATATCGTTTAAGCCTGTAGCCCTTTAAAATATCGCGGGAGCAGCTATCAACTATATAGTGACCTGTATCTGCAACGCATGTTGTCATCGTATCAAAATATTGCAGATTTTGGCCCATGGTGCGCAGTACGAAGCCAATTTTTTCTATCCAAGCTATTTCAGGTAGACCCACTAAAAATGCCTAAGGGCGCAAACTCGCCTGACAGCAGCGCCTTGCTGTCTGCGTACCCAAACCAGCCTTCAATCAAGCTGGCATAGACGCGGCGAAAATCTGTGGTGTGGGCCACATTGCCGCCTGCGTCCAGCTCGGTCAGGCTGGGCGG
>JAYVDN010000406.1:0-2835 GCA_043749385.1 Polaromonas sp. | reverse complement strand
AGCCGTCACCACCCCGAGGTGCCCATTTGGCTGGACTACATCGTGCTCAAAGCCTTAGCCCGCGATCAAAAGCTGCGCTTTGAAACGGCAGAAGAATTTTTGCTGGCACTAGAGCGTGGCGCGTCCCGCCCCTTGAGCGCACCGCCGCCGATGCCATTGATACAACGCGACCCCACCGTGCTGTGGAAGATTGCCTTGTCTGTCAGCACCCTGTTTAATTTGATGCTGATTTTCTGGCTGCTGTTTTTACCCAAGTAAAGATCAGCTCACCGCAAACGCCCGATGTAGCGTGACTCGTCTTTGGTAGAGGGTGCAGCAGGCTTCATGACAGAAGGCGCAGGTGGGGCAGCCAGCACCGCAGGAGTGGGCGCCTCCTGGGCTGGCATAAACTGCAGAATGGTTTGGGCCACCATAGCCTGGAGTGCAGGCTCTTGTGCCGAAGCAACCAGGCTTACCAAGGTTTCATTGGCATAGTTCGCGTCACCGACGAAGCGGGACAAGTCAAAGCCCAAGCCCGCTTTGCTGGTGGCCATGTATAGCTGCGATACGTTAAATAATTGTTTTTGGCTCAGTGCCATGCTGTTTCCTTATCGACATTGTTGCGGGTACAGCGGCGATCAAGCACGTGCACGGCCACCTTTTTCGGCCCAAGTGCGGGTCCAGCGGATTTGCATGCTGCGCAGAATGATCAGTACGATCACCGCGCACATTGCAAAGCCAATGAAGCCCCAAAGGTAGGATCCAGTATTTTGTTTGCTCAGGCCCATGGCGTTGGGAATCAGGCCGCCACCCAGTGCGCCCACTTCACCAATCATGCTGCCCGCTACCGCCGTGGCCAGTGGCCAGCGCAGGGGCACCAACTGAAACAGCGCGCCATTGCCAGCGCCTAAGGCGGCAAAACACAGCATCATGAGCAAGGTGGTGGCTACCAGCGAGCCCCCCGCCAGACCGCACAGCACCAAGGTCACCGCCACCACGACGAGCACGGCGGTGAGCGTGTTGACACCACCCCAGTGGTCAGAAATCCAGCCCCCAAACACGCGCACCGCTGCGCCCATGAAAGCGGCCAGCATAGACAGCTGACCCGCCTGCACTTTGCTCACACCAAACTGGTCGTAGTAGTAGCTGGGCAAAAAGGTTGCCAAACCAATAAAGCCGCCAAAGGTGACCGCGTAAATGATGCTGAAGGCCCAGCCATCTTTTTCAAACAAGCAGGCAATGTGCTCTTTAAAGCTGGCGTGCTTGTCCAGGTCGGGAGGTTCTTGCGCAAACACAATCATGGCTGTCAAGGGCAACAGCATGAATACTGCAGCCAGGCCGTACACGCTTTGCCAGCCATAGGCTTGCGCTAAAGGCGGCGCTAGCAGCACCGATACTGCGGTGCCCACATTGCCGGCGCCTACCAAACCCATCGCCAGGCCCTTGTATTTGGCGGGAAATGAACCCGAGCCCAAGCTCAGGGCCACGCCAAAACTGGCACCCGCAATACCCAGCAAGGCACCCATCACGAGCAGGCTGTTGTAAGAGTCGACCACAAAGTAGCCAAACAGCAGGGCCGCCATGATCATCACCATCTCCATCAGCGTGGCGTTTTTGCGCCCCACATACTGCGCCAGGATGCCCAAAGGAAAGCGCATAAACGCGCCCGCAAAAATGGGGATAGACAACATCACGCCCTTTTGGGCGGGTGTCAGCTGGTAGGCCTCAGAGATAAAAGGTGCCATGGCACCGTTCATCACCCAAATACAGCAAGAACAGGCGAAATAGAAAAATGCTGCGCCCAACGTAGGCCCGTGCCCCGACTTTAAAAACGACTTGAATCCCGACATTCAAAAACCTTTGGTGAAATTGTTCCCAAAGGTAGTGCGAGAAGCGTGCCAACTCGGTGCGAGTGTTCTGCCTCAAAGCACAGCGTCTGTGCACCATGGGCGCGGGTTTTCACGAAAACGCCCGCGTCATATTGGTGCAGCGCACAACGACGGAGCGCGCAGCGTTTCAATCCCCATAAATACGACCTCAGGCCGACATTTTTTCTACATGCACTTGGCGCGTGTATAGGAAATCAATTACTGCCTTGCGGTAACCCAAATAGCGGCCGTCATCGGCCAATTGCACGCGCGAGCGTGGGCGCGGCAGGTCCACGTGCAGCACTTCGCCAATCGTCGCTGCGGGGCCATTGGTCATCATCACGATGCGGTCGCTCAGCAGCACGGCTTCGTCCACGTCGTGCGTCACCATCACCACGGTGCTGTGGGTGGTGGCTACTATTTGCAGCAGCTCGTCTTGCAGCTTTGCGCGGGTCAGCGCGTCCAGCGCGCCAAAGGGCTCGTCCAGCAGCAGCACTTGCGGCTCCATACTGAGCGCGCGTGCAATGCCTACGCGCTGCTTCATGCCGCCCGATATTTCGCCGGGGCGTTTGTGGGCAGCAGGGGTCAGCCCCACCATGGCTAGCGCTGCGTCGGTGCGCGCTGCCAATTGGGCTTTAGTCTCGGCCTTTTTGCCATTCACCACACTGGACGCACCAAACACGCGCTCTACCGCCAGGTACACGTTTTCAAAGCAGGTGAGCCAAGGCAGCAGCGAATGGTTTTGAAACACCACCGCCCGCTCAGGGCCGGGGCCGGTGATCTCCTTGTTAGCGCACAGCAGCGCGCCCGCCGTGGGCGTGGCCAGGCCGCTGATGAGGTTGAGCAGGGTGGACTTGCCGCAACCCGAGTGCCCAATCAAACTCACAAACTCGCCCTTCGCTACCGTAAGGTTAATGTCTTTGAGCGCGGGGAACATGCCTTTGGCGGTTTTGAAGGTTTGCGCTACTTGGGTAATTTCGATGTACTT
>JAYVDN010000405.1:0-3351 GCA_043749385.1 Polaromonas sp. | reverse complement strand
CGGCGCTTCAGCGTAGTGCTTGAACTCCATTGAGTAGGTTGCACGGCCCTGAGACATCGAACGCAGCGTCGTTGAGTAGCCAAACATTTCAGACAGCGGCACTTCCGCCTTGATGGCTTTGCCGCCACCGACCATGTCTTCCATGCCTTGCACCATGCCGCGGCGTGAGGACAAATCGCCCATCACGTTACCGGCGTAGTCTTCAGGGGTCTCTACTTCGACCGACATCATCGGCTCCAAAATCACCGGGCTGGCCTTGCGGCAGCCTTCTTTGAAGCCGAAAATGGCGGCCATCTTGAAGGCCAGTTCGTTGGAGTCCACATCGTGGTAGGAACCGAAGTGCAGCGTGACCTTCACGTCGACCACAGGGTAGTTAGCCAACACGCCTTGCGTGACGGCTTCCATGATGCCTTTTTCTACCGCAGGGATGTATTCGCGTGGAACCACACCGCCCTTGATGGCGTCGATAAACTGCACGCCCTTGCCTGGCTCGTTCGGCTCAATCTTGAGCACGACGTGGCCGTACTGGCCCTTACCACCGGACTGGCGCACAAACTTGCCTTCGGCGTCTTCCACCGTCTTGCGGATGGTTTCGCGGTAAGACACCTGGGGCTTGCCCACGTTGGCTTCCACGCCGAATTCGCGCTTCATGCGGTCGACAATAATTTCCAGGTGCAACTCGCCCATACCGGCGATGATGGTCTGGCCGGACTCTTCGTCGGTACGCACGCGGAACGACGGGTCTTCTTGCGCCAAGCGGTTCAGGGCAATGCCCATCTTCTCTTGGTCAGCCTTGGTCTTGGGTTCCACAGCCTGGGCAATCACCGGCTCAGGAAACACCATGCGCTCGAGCATGATCTGGTTGTCTGGATCGCACAGGGTTTCGCCCGTGATCACGTCTTTCAAACCGATACAGGCAGCGATGTCGCCAGCGCGAATCTCGTCCACGGGCTCGCGGGCGTTGGCGTGCATTTGCACGATACGGCCGATACGCTCTTTTTTACCCTTGATCGGGTTGTACACGCTGTCGCCGGACTTGAGCACGCCAGAGTACACGCGCACGAAGGTGAGCTGGCCCACAAACGGGTCGGTCATCAGCTTGAATGCCAGGGCGGAGAACTTCTCGCTGTCGTCCGCTTTGCGGAAGACTTGCTTTTCGTCTTCGTCCATGCCTTTGACGGGCGGGATGTCCACCGGGCTGGGCATGTACTCGATAACGGCGTCCAACATGGCTTGCACGCCCTTGTTTTTAAACGCAGAGCCACACAGCATAGGCTGGATTTCGCTGGCGATGGTACGCTGGCGAATAGCGGCCTTGATCTCTAATTCGGTCAGCTCAACGCCTTCCAAATATTTGTTCATCAGCTCTTCCGACGCTTCGGCAGCGGCTTCGACCAACTTCTCGCGGAACTCGGCAGCTTTTTCGACCAAGTCAGCCGGAATTTCACCGTAGGTGAAGGTCACGCCTTTGTCGGCCTCGCTCCACAGGATGGATTTCATTTTGACCAAGTCCACCACACCGGCAAAGCCTTCTTCGGCACCGATAGGGATCTGCAAGGGCACAGGGTTGGCCTTCAGGCGCAGCTTCATCTGGTCGTAGACCTTGAAGAAGTTGGCACCGGTACGGTCCATCTTGTTGACAAAAGCCAAGCGTGGCACTTTGTACTTGTTAGCCTGGCGCCACACGGTCTCCGACTGTGGCTGCACGCCGCCCACGGCGCAGTACACCATGCAGGCACCGTCCAGCACGCGCATGGAGCGCTCCACCTCGATGGTGAAGTCCACGTGGCCAGGGGTGTCGATGATGTTGATGCGGTGCTCGTCAAAGGTCTTGCTCATGCCCGACCAGAAGCAGGTGGTAGCTGCAGAGGTGATGGTGATACCACGCTCCTGCTCTTGCTCCATCCAGTCCATGGTAGCCGCGCCATCATGCACTTCGCCGATTTTGTGGTTCACGCCCGTGTAGAACAATACACGTTCGGTGGTAGTGGTTTTGCCAGCGTCGATGTGGGCTGAGATACCGATGTTGCGATATCGCTGAATGGGGGTAGCGCGTGCCATGAGAGGCTCCTTGAAAAATTGATTCTGTAACGCCAAAAGCGCCGCACCCGAATTTAAGAGCGCGACGCGGCGTAGCGAGCGGCTGTCAGCCTAGGCGCGGGTGGCGCGAAACCGGAGCAGCCTTAAGGGCTGTGAGGATTTCGCGACGGGCCCCGCAACGACGGATCACAGCCGCGCAGTAGCCGCCCTTAGAAGCGGAAGTGGCTGAACGCCTTGTTGGCTTCGGCCATGCGGTGAACTTCGTCACGCTTCTTCATGGCGCCGCCACGGCCTTCGGTGGCCTCTAGCAGCTCGTTGGCCAAGCGCAATGCCATGGACTTTTCGCCACGCTTGCGCGCGGCTTCTTTGATCCAGCGCATCGACAGGGCCAAGCGGCGCACAGGGCGCACTTCCACTGGCACTTGGTAGTTGGCACCGCCCACACGGCGGGACTTCACTTCAACCATGGGCTTGACGTTGTTGATAGCGACTTCAAAAGCCTCCATCGGGTCTTTACCGGGATGCTTTTTCTCGATCTGGGCCAGGGCACCGTAAATGATGCGCTCAGCGACGGCCTTCTTACCGCTCTCCATGATGACGTTCATGAATTTTGAGAGCTCTAAGTTGCCGAACTTTGGATCTGGCAGGATTACACGTTTGGGGACTTCGCGACGACGTGGCATATTTTCACCTCTTTGCTTCAGTTGGCATCTTTATCAGATACCGCGAAAACCATTATTGGCCTTCACTTACTTGACTCGAAATTGAGTCACTACGCTGCCTCAACCGCGCCACGCGGGAAACAGCACCTACTTTTTGTTAACCGATTTTTCAATTAACTAACTTGCAGTTTCATCAACGATGAAATACCCGTTATTGGGCTTGGGGCCCGGGCTAAATTACTTAGCCTTTGGCTTTTTAGCGCCGTACTTGGAGCGTGACTGCTTGCGGTCTTTCACGCCTTGCAAGTCGAGCGCACCGCGCACAATGTGGTAACGCACACCGGGCAAGTCTTTGACACGACCGCCGCGCACCAGCACGACGCTGTGCTCTTGCAGGTTGTGGCCTTCGCCGCCGATGTAGGAGATGACCTCAAAACCGTTGGTCAAGCGCAGTTTGGCAACTTTACGCGAAGCGGAGTTAGGCTTTTTAGGCGTGGTGGTGTACACACGGGTGCACACGCCCCGACGCTGGGGAGAGTTTTGCATAGCCGGGGACTTCGACTTGATCGTTTCGACCTCGCGTCCATGGCGTATGAGCTGGTTAATGGTTGGCATTTATCTACCTAAACGTGTATGAAAAAGAATATCT
>JAYVDN010000404.1:0-1587 GCA_043749385.1 Polaromonas sp. | reverse complement strand
GATGCGCTGCCCAAGAGCGGCAGCGGCAAAGTGATGTGGCGGGCGCTGCAAGAGGCGGAAAAATAGCGTGCAAACATCAAACTCCCAAGCCACCCCATTTGACACCTGGGTGCCTTGGGGCTAATCTAGCGCTGTCGCTCGCCCACCGGGCGCTATGGAGCTTGTATGAACTCTGACCATACTGCGCATTTTGACCCCACCATTGACGAGTTAACCGTCCTCAAAAAAATTGAACTCGGCGGCCCACTACCGTTGCCGATGGCGCTCAAACAGCATCTGCCACCCCGGCTGGCCGAGCGTGGTTACCTGGCGCGTGGCGCGGATGGCTGCTACGTCATCACCCAGAGCGGGCGGGATCTGATTCGGCGCGTGGATGCCTGACGGTTCTTGCCAACCCGCAAGTCGGTGGCGCAGCTGGTGAGTATTGGCGTCGCCACAGCGCATAAGCCGGCCCAATGGGGGTGCATGTTCAGCGCTGTGGTTGGTAAAAGCCGCATTCAAAAAGGGAACAGCCTGATTGGCTATGATCGGGTTCATGTTCCTGGATGGCTCGGTTTTATGGAGGTGGCTGGTAGGCGCCAGCCTGTGGTGGGTGGCGGCATGGGCGCACGCTGGCGCGCCGGCAGTGGACTCCATGGCCCAGCGCATGCAGGCCTGCACCACCTGCCATGGTGCGGGCCTGACTGCGCAGGTGGGCCGCACGGCCAATGAGGCCTACTTTCCGCGCATTGCGGGCAAGCCGGCAGGTTATTTGTACAACCAGTTGCTCAACTTTCGCGATGGCCGCCGCCATTACGGCCTGATGGTGGGCATGGTGGAGCATTTGAGTGATGCATATTTGATGGAGATGGCGCAGTATTTTGCGCAGCTTGATTTGCCTTACCCAGCGCCCACCGCGCCCCGCCCTGGCACTACAGCCGTCACCCTGATGCGTGGCCAGGCTTTGGTCGAGCAGGGCGACAAGGCGCGCGGCATCCCCGCCTGCGTGGCCTGCCACGGCGCTGCGCTGATGGGCGTGGCACCTGCGCTGCAAACGGCTGGCAGCTTGGCCAATACCAACCCCAGCATGCCTGCGCTGCTAGGCCTGCCGCGCGACTACATGGCAGGCCAACTAGGCGCTTGGCAAACCAACCAGCGACGCGCCCACGCACCCGACTGCATGGGGCGCATTGCCAAGTTGCTGACTGCGAGCGATGTAGAGGCGCTGGCTACTTGGCTGGCCGCGCAAGTGGTACCCGTAGGTGCAGCAGCCAAGCCAGCGGCGGCGTTGCCTGGCCCGCTGCCAGAGGCCTGTGGCGGCGTGAAATGAGTAGCTTGCCCCACAGCGTACCCCAGCCAAAAGTGCAGCACAGGCTAGCCGCCCGCTGGCAAGCCCTCAGCCCGGTGCGGCGTGTGTTTGCTGCATTAGGCGCTTTCCTGGTGGTTATCTTAATCCTCTGCGCTGCGCTAATCACTATTGAATTGGTAGCTGCACCCGCAATATTTCAGGAGGCTACAGGCCTAAAAGGTACTCAAAAAGCCCCCCAAGAGGCGGTCGAGCGCGGTGCTTACCTGGCCAAGGTGGGCAACTGCGCCGCCTGCCACACC
>JAYVDN010000403.1:0-5919 GCA_043749385.1 Polaromonas sp. | reverse complement strand
TGTCGATACCAAAGGCCTCCAGCACACTGGCCACCGGGCTGACAAAGCCCATGGCCAGTAGCACCAGGTCGGCAGGAATGGTTTGTTCGCTGCCAGCTACTTCGGTCATCTTGCCGCCCACCCACTCCAAACGCACGGTTTTGAGGGCCTTGACTCTGCCTTTGTCTTTGCCCTCGCCTGGGATAAATTCTTTGGTGGCTATCGCAAATTCACGCTCGCAGCCTTCTTCGTGGCTAGAGCTGGTGCGCAGCTTGGTGGGCCAGTAGGGCCACACCATGGGCTTGTTCTCGTGCTCGGGGGGCATCGGCATCAGCTCAAACTGGGTGACGCTCACCGCGCCGTGGCGGTTACTGGTACCCACACAGTCGCTACCCGTGTCGCCCCCGCCAATGACGACAACGTGTTTGCCGTCGGCGCGCAACTGGTCTTTGAACTTGTCGCCCGCATTGACCTTGTTTTGCATGGGCAAGAACTCCATGGCGAAATGCACACCTTCCAGGTCGCGTCCCGGCACGGGCAGGTCACGGCTTTGCTCGGAGCCGCCAGTCAGCAACACGGCATCAAAATCTTTCTTGAGCTGCTCGGGCGAGATGGTATCGACGGCCCAGTTGGTGACTTTGCTGCCTTTGTCCAGGGCTGCCACCATGACACCGGTTTTGAAGACCACACCTTCGGCCTGCATTTGCTCTACACGGCGGTCAATATGGGTTTTCTCCATCTTGAAGTCGGGAATGCCGTAGCGCAAAAGGCCGCCGACGCGGTCGTTCTTTTCAAACAAGGTCACGTCGTGGCCTGCGCGCGCCAGCTGCTGCGCAGCGGCCATGCCTGCGGGGCCAGAGCCAACGACGGCCACCTTCTTGCCGGTCTTGTGTTTGGCAACTTGCGGTTTGACCCAGCCTTCAGCCCAAGCGCGGTCAATGATGGCGTGCTCGATGCTCTTGATACCAACGGGCAAGTCATTGATATTGAGCGTACACGCTTCTTCACACGGCGCGGGGCAGATGCGGCCCGTGAACTCGGGGAAGTTATTCGTGCTGTGCAGCACAGTGATGGCGTTCTTCCAATCACCCTGGTACACCAAGTCGTTGAAGTCCGGGATGATGTTGTTCACCGGGCAACCGCTGTTGCAAAACGGCGTGCCGCAGTCCATGCAGCGCGCGCCTTGCTTTTTGGCATCGTCTTCGCTCAAACCAATCACAAACTCTTTGTAATGCTTAAGACGCTCGGGCACAGGCTTGTAGCCCTCTTCAACGCGCTCAAACTCTAAAAATCCAGTGGCTTTTCCCATGATTCAATCCAGATAAGTAATTCGTTAAATTCGTATTTGTCTATATTCAAGCTGCAGCGTAGCGACGTACATCAAACTCCACGCCATCGCGCACCGATTGCTCGGCAGCGGCCAACAAGTCTGCGCTAACGGTCTCACTGACATAAGCTTCGCCGCAGTTGTCGCAAATCTGTGCGGGCACATTCTTGTAGGCAATGACAGACTCGCCCCGCTCCAAGGTGACGGTAGTGCGCCCTGAATGGGTAGTTCCATGTTTACAGATCACGCATTTCATGGCAGTTTTCTCTAAGATTTCATCAATGAACCTGCATGGCGTAGGCACGCTCTACCTTGGCCACCCGCAGTTCAAAGTGCTGGTACCAGGTACTCCAGCCTTGGGTTTGGGCCACGCGGTGCTCGGTGTTGGCCTTCCAGTGGGTAATGGCTTGCTCGCTATCCCAGTAGCTCACCGTGATGCCAAAGCCATCTGCGCCGCGCACGCTCTCCACGCCCAGGTAGCCCGGCTGCTGCGCAGCGAGTTCGACCATGCGGTCCGCCATGGCGCTATAGCCTTGGTCCCCATGAGTACGCTGGTTGCTGAAAATCACCGCGTAATACGGGGCCTTCAAACCCAGCGCGAAGCTGCTGGCCCCTAAAGTAGCCGGGGCACTCACGCAGGCACCTTGACTGCCTTGGCGGCCATCTCGCCCAGCGCGCGTTTGTATTCGGTGGGGAACACCTTGACAAACTTGCCGCGCTGCTCGGCCCAATTGTCCAAAATCTCGCGGGCGCGCAAGGATCCGGTCCAGCGGTGGTGGTCTTCTACCAGCTTCTTCAATAGCACTTCGTCGCTGGCGGCTTTGCCGTCGCTGCCGTGGTGCAGCGGGTCGGTTTGCTCTGCCGTAGATACGACCTTGCTCAGACCCACCATGGCGGTGTTGCAGCGCTTGGCGAATTGGCCATCCACGTCATACACAAACGCCACGCCGCCGCTCATGCCTGCGGCGAAGTTGCGGCCGGTTTTGCCCAGCACCACTGCGGTGCCGCCGGTCATGTATTCGCAGCCGTGGTCACCCGTGCCTTCTACCACTGCGGTAGCACCCGACAGACGCACCGCAAAACGCTCGCCCGCTACGCCGCGCAAGAAGGCTTCGCCCTCCGTCGCGCCGTAGAGCACGGTGTTGCCGACGATGATGTTCTCTGTCGCGTTGCCTCTGAAGTCAATGCTCGGGCGCACGATGATGCGGCCACCACTCATGCCTTTGCCGGTGTAGTCGTTGGCCTCGCCAATCAAATACAGCGTGATGCCGCGTGCCAGGAAAGCACCAAAGCTTTGGCCGCCTGTGCCTTCTAGTTGGATGCGAATCGTGTCGTCTGGCAAGCCTGCCGAGCCGTAGCGCTTGGCTACTTCGCCCGAGAGCATCGCGCCCACCGAACGGTTCACGTTACGTGCCTGCTCGATGAAATGCACCTTCTCGCCTTTGTCCAGCGCGGGGCGGGCTTTTTCGATCAGCTTCAAGTCCAGCGCCTTGTTCAGCGCATGGTCTTGCACGCCTTCGTGCTTGCGCGGTACGTCGGCGGGCACTTCGGGCAGGTAGAAGATGCGGCTGAAGTCCAGGCCCTTGGCCTTCCAATGGGAGATGCTTTTTTGCGTGTCCAGCAGCTCGGCGTGGCCGATCAGGTCTTCAAATTTGCGAATGCCCAGTTGCGCCATGATGCCGCGTGCCTCTTCGGCCACAAAGAAGAAATAGTTGACCACATGCTCGGGCTTGCCCGAGAACTTGGCACGCAGCACCGGGTCTTGGGTAGCCACGCCCACTGGGCAGGTGTTGAGGTGGCATTTGCGCATCATGATGCAGCCTTCGGCCACCAGGGGTGCGGTGGCAAAGCCCATTTCGTCGGCGCCCAGCAGCGCGGCGATCACCACGTCGCGGCCGGTCTTCATTTGGCCGTCGGCTTGGACGCGGATGCGCCCGCGTAAGCGGTTCAAAACGAGAGTTTGCTGGGTCTCGGCCAGGCCCAGTTCCCACGGCGTGCCTGCATGCTTCAAGCTAGACAAGGGCGACGCGCCCGTGCCGCCGTCATGCCCGGCGATGACCACGTGGTCGGCCTTGCATTTGGCAACGCCTGCGGCCACCGTGCCCACGCCCACTTCGCTCACCAGCTTGACCGAAATATCGGCGGCGCTGTTGGCGTTTTTCAAATCATGGATGAGTTGGGCCAGGTCTTCAATCGAGTAAATATCGTGGTGCGGTGGCGGGCTGATGAGGCCGACGCCGGGCACGCTGTAACGCAGCGCGCCGATGTACTCGCTGACCTTGCTGCCGGGCAACTGGCCGCCTTCACCAGGCTTGGCACCTTGGGCCATCTTAATTTGAATCTGATCAGCCGACGACAGGTATTCCGCCGTCACACCAAAGCGGCCGGATGCTACTTGCTTGATCTTGCTGCGCAGTGAGTCACCGGCCTTCAAAGGAATGTCAGAGACGATGCGCTCATTGCCCAGGCTGGTGCCCACGCTGTCGCCGTCTTTGATGACGGGGATGAAGCGCTTGCCTTTGCCGTCGGCCAAACCCAGCTTGGAGTTTTCTTCGCGGGCAGCGGCTACCTCGGCGCGGTAGCGCAGCGGGTCTTCACCGCCCTCGCCCGTGTTGCTCTTGCCGCCAATGCGGTTCATGGCGACGGCCAGGGTGGTATGCGCCTCGGTACTGATGGAGCCAAGCGACATGGCACCCGAGGCAAAGCGTTTGACGATTTCTTTGGCGGGCTCTACTTCGTCGATGCTGATGGCCTTAGTCGGGTCAAACTTGAACTCGAACAGGCCGCGTAGCGTGAGGTGGCGCTTGCTTTGGTCGTTGATGATCTGCGCGTACTCTTTGTACGTGGCCGCGTTGTTGGCGCGGGTGGCGTGTTGCAGCTTGGCAATCGCGTCGGGGGTCCACATATGGTCTTCGCCGCGCACGCGCCAAGCGTACTCACCGCCCACTTCCAGCATACTGTCCAGAATCGGATCCGTCCCGTAAGCCGCTGCGTGGGTGCGGATGGCTTCTTCGGCGATCTCAAACACACCGATGCCGCCTACCTGGGTAGCGGTGCCGTAGAAGTATTTTTCAACGAAGGGTTTGTCCAGGCCTACGGCTTCAAAAATCTGCGAGCCGCAGTAGCTCATGTAGGTGCTGATGCCCATCTTGGACATGACCTTGTTCAAGCCCTTGCCGACGGCTTTGACAAAGTTGTAGACCGCCTTGTCGGCATCCATGTCTTTGGTGTGCTTGGTAAGCTCGATCACCGTCTCCAGCGCCAAGTAGGGGTGCACGGCCTCTGCGCCGTAGCCCGCCAGCAGGGCGAAGTGGTGCGTCTCGCGGGCCGAGCCCGTCTCCATGATCAAACCGGCATTGCAACGCTGGCCGGCTTTCACCAAGTGTTGGTGGATAGCCGACAACGCCAGCAGCGCTGGCACAGGCACGCGTGCCTCGCTCATTGCGCGGTCGGACACGATGAGGATGTTGTGGCCACTCTTGATCGCGTCCACCGCTTCGGCGCACAGCGAGGCGATTTTGGCCTCTACGCCCTCGCGGCCCCAGGCTGCGGGGTAGGTGATGTCGAGCGTATAGCTTTTGAACTTGCCGCGCGAATGCGCGGCAATGTCGCGCAGCTTGGCCATGTCGGTAAAGTCCAGCACCGGCTGGCTCACTTCCAGGCGTAGCGGTGGGTTGACGGCGTTAATGTCCAGCAGATTGGGCTTGGGGCCGATGAAGGACACCAGGGACATGACGATCTGCTCGCGGATCGAGTCAATTGGCGGATTGGTCACCTGGGCGAACAACTGCTTGAAGTAGTTGTACAGCGGCTTGTTTTTATCCGACAGCACGGCCAGCGGGCTGTCATTGCCCATGGAGCCGACGGCCTCTTCGGCGTTGGCAGCCATTGGGGCCATCAAAAACTTCAAGTCTTCTTGCGTGTAGCCGAAGGCCTGTTGGCGGTCCAGCAGGCTTTCTTTGGCGGCTGGAGTATCCACTTTCGCAGCCGCAGGCACGTCGTCCAGCTTGATGCGCACTTCGTCAATCCACTGGCGGTAGGGCTTGCTGTTAGCCAGCTGGCTTTTCAGCTCTTCATCGTCGATCAAACGGCCTTGTTCCAAATCGATCAAGAACATTTTGCCGGGCTGCAAGCGCCATTTTTTGACGATTTTGCTCTCGGGGATGTGGTGCAACACTCCGGCCTCGGATGCGCAGACCACCAGGTCGTCGTCGGTCAAGATATAGCGTGCGGGGCGCAGGCCGTTGCGGTCCAGGGTGGCGCCGATCTGGCGGCCATCGGTAAAGGCAATGGCGGCTGGCCCGTCCCACGGCTCGATCATCGAGGCGTGGTATTCGTAGAAGGCGCGGCGGCGCTCGTCCATCAGGGTGTGCTGCTCCCAGGGCTCGGGCATCAGCATCATCATGGCGTGGCTGATGGGGTAGCCTGCTGCGGTCAGCAGCTCTAGCGCGTTGTCAAACGTAGCGGTGTCCGACTGGCCTTCAAAGCTGATGGGGTAGAGCTTTTTCAGGTCATCACCCAGCACGGGCGACTTCATCACGCCTTCGCGCGCGCGCATCCAGTTAAAGTTGCCGCGCACGGTGTTGATCTCGCCGTTGTGGGCGACATAGCGG
>JAYVDN010000402.1:0-5229 GCA_043749385.1 Polaromonas sp. | reverse complement strand
GCGCGGTGCGCCTCGCTGATCGCGGCGGCGGCCTCCTCGCGGGGCGGATCCATCATACCGACGGTGCCCAACCACACGAGATCATGCTCCAACTCATCTGCGGGTGCCGCGCCAGCCTTCGGCGCTTCATCTTCGGTCAACGATCGGAACGCAACCGCCAACGTGCGTAGCGCCGCGTCAGACAACGCATCAACCTCGGTCAGTATTTGACTGCGGCGGGTATCGTCCAGTGCAACGGTCTCTATCCCCACTTGAATATGACTGCACCGCTCCAGCAGCACATCAGGTGCGCCCTTGGTGATCAGGATCGCGGCATCGCCCTGGTCATGATCGGTCTGCAGGGTGGACATCATCTTGCGCACCGAAGTGAACGCAATCTCACCGATGCGGGTGAACCGTTTGACGCGCAGTTCCGTCACGCCTAGCTTGCGCTCTGCCACCAGAAAAGCCGCCTCGGTAGGGTCACCCTGAATTTGCCACTCGCCTGGTGATTTTCCGTCTGGTGCGGCACCGTTTGCTTGGCCCAAGGTTGCGTTTCCTGCCAGGCAGCCGTACATCAGCAGTGCGGTCTGCTCAGACAGCAGCGCGGGGTCTGCAATCTTTGCACCGTCGACTTGCACCTGACCCTCAGGCGCGTAGCCCACCCCCGTGACGCGGGTGCTGCCCGACCCGGTGACGATGTGCTCAATCGTCATTTCAGCGCGGGTGAGAGTGCCGGTCTTGTCGGTGGCGATCACCGTGGTAGCGCCCAGCGCCTCGACCGACGAGAGCTTTTTGACAATCGCTTTTCGCTTTGCCATGCGCCGTACGCCCAAGGCCAGCACCACCGACAAAATTGCGGGTAGTCCCTCCGGCACCGCCGCGACGGCCAGTGCCACACCAAACAGCAATACGGTCACCACATCGCCCGTGCTTTGAATGTCTGATATCAGCAGAATGGTCCCCACCACCAATACGGAAATGATGACCACCGCCACACCCAGAAAACGCCCGATGCGCCTGATTTCCTTTTCCAGCGGCGTGGGCTCCTCGGCAGTGGCCGTCAACAGGCTGGCAATAGCACCCATCTCGGTCGCCATGCCGGTAGCAGTAACGAGCGCACGGCCGGAACCTTGCGCGACCGCTGTCCCTTTGAAAACCATGTTGAGTTGGTCGCCCAGCACTGCTGCATTTGGCAGTGTGGCGATGTCTTTAAGCACCGCTTCGCTCTCGCCAGTGAGCGACGCTTCCTGAACGCGAAGTGATGCGACCTGGATTAGCCGCGCGTCGGCCCCTACACTGTCGCCCTCAGCGAGCACCAGTAGGTCACCCGTCACCAATTGCGCGCTGGGCACCCGTGCCAGATGTCCATCGCGCATCACACTCGAGGTAGCTTCGGTCATTCGCGCCAAGGCTGCCACGGCGTCACGGGCCTTGGCCTCTTCCAGATAACCTAAAGCGCCGTTCAGAATGACGACCATGGCGATAACGAGGGCGTCCACAGGCCAACCCTCCCATCCCTCTACGCCCCACGCCACCAGCGCCACTACAATGGCTGCGAGCAGCAGGTAAATCAGCGGGTCCTGGAACTGCGCCAGCACGCGCCGCCAGGCCGGAATGGGCGGTGCCGACTGCAGCTCGTTGAGCCCGTTTTTAGCAAGGCGCGCCGCAGCCTCTTGGAGCGATAAACCATTCTCCAGGTCAGCCCCTAAGCCCGTCGCGATATCGGCAGGCTCTTTGCTGCACGCAGGATCCGGAGTTTTGGAGGTGGCCATGGTTAACGCAGGTTCACAAATTCAAACGAAAACGATGTGACCACCATGGGACCACGCCCAATGTGCCCGACGCGACTGAGTTGCGGCCAAATAGAAACTGGCGGTAAAGCTCAAGCGCGCGGGACAAGGCGGAGCCAGCATTCTGCTTGAGGCGCGCCGCGAAAATCCGGTGAAAACAAGCAAAATCAGCGCCACCCGCTGCAGATAGGTCGCCCTTGACCAGCGCTTCTGGGCGCACATTGCCGCCAGCGGCGTAGATATTGACGCGTGGACTTGATGTGCCGGTAGCGCGCCCAGCGTTGATCGGTGCTTGCTTAGTTTCTGGCGCCTGCGCAGTAATCAGCAGTGGCCACACAAGCAATGCTGCAATCCAAAAGCCCTGCGCCCTCGCGCTAGCGACAGAACATCCACGCTGGGTATTATTCATCTTTCAGACTCTACTTTTGCCTTTTGAAGAAACCATTCAATGAGCCAAAAATTCCAGATCTACCTGAGCCACCGCTTCGTCCGACTCAAATTTATCGAGCATTTCATCGTGGCGGGTCATGTTTCTGCAGGCCTCATGCAGGGTCGCTGAAAATTGCTCGCACCCCCATGCTATAGCGGGCGGTAGCGCTACGTCGTCAGTAGTAGCGCCATAGCGCTGTAGGAGACGGCCCTAGGCGTAGCAGCGCTTACGGGATACAGATGAAAGATGACCTTGTGTTGCCCAGGGAAAGCTGGCGCACATACTTCACAGGGGGTTTGGCAAGCTCTGGTCTCTCTAGCCCCTCTCGCCCCTTGAGTAAAAGGCCCATGCCCTGGCAGCGGCAGATCTGCTAGCACTGTATGGCCTGCGAAAGGCTTCACCTGACGTCTTGCATTCGGGCCAAAACTTGCACTGCGGTGACTATGGCATCGTCTGTACCGCAACCCGAATTTTCGGTGTGATACCGATTGCGCAAATGACTTTTGTAATGAACCTTGCCAACGGAGTTGATCACCTGCAGTGCGGTGCCCTCTCTATTGATACCGATGCCGACATCTGCTTGCAGCGCACGAACTGCCCACGCCAACTGCTGTAATACGGTAGGTCCAGTCCAACCATTTTCGTTAAGGCCATGCGCATTCAATCCTAAAGCAATTACTTGCGCACCCAGCTCGTGGAACACCTTCGGCGCCACGTCTCGCGCGGCGCCAAGGGACGCATCAATGACTACTTTCAAACCCGTGAAGCCTGGCTTCTTCACACACCCATTTTTGCAAAACTCAATGTACTGTCGCGCTGCAGTGGACATCCGTGAGGCGTAACCCACGGCGCCTGAAAGTTCTGGACGCCCACCGCACAGCTTGAGTGGTTCCAGTTGAGGCTGCGCCTTGTCATTTTGATAGACGCCCTCGGCCGAAAAAAAATCAACGTCGTCCTCCACATCAGGCTCTTGGGCACGGTTTATGACAGCGAATGCCCGATATTTATTTGCGTGAGTCAAGTAAAAAATTGCGGGAATTGGCAACTGTCCGCACAGCACGGAGTCTACGCCAGCGTTTGAAAAACCATCTTGCAGCGCTGTTTCACAGGTGGTTTTGAAATTTGATGTGATTGAACCTATCACTACTGTCGGCCGGTCATGGCGGCTACGACTGGTTGCTAACAGCCGTTTTCCAAAGGCGTGCGCTTTCGTTGAGAGTTCGCTGCGCATCGATTGCGTTGGGTATGAGGTAGTCAACTTTCCCTCCCCTGTGAGCAGTGATTTTGCTGTCATTTGTTATCGCCTAACAGTATTGAATTTCAAAAACTAGATGAATATTTTGCGCTGAGGATACGCACTGGAGCGTAGTCAGTCAGTGCGGTGGCGCACAGAAAAGCGCACTATTTTTTGTGAATTTTGTGGTGCTTGTGTGCGTTACCGAACAGAGGAGATTGGTGCCGACCCACACAATCAAAGCCGTTACAAAGAGAGATATCTCATGCCTAAAGCTTGCAAAACCATACACTTAATTTTTCAAACCGGTCGTTTCGCCATCAGGGGTGCTTTGTCACTCGTTGCCCTTAGCTCAGTCCCGGGAGCCGCGCAGCCGCTGGACAAGGCAGCGGCGCAGATGACATTAATTGCCCAATGGGGCGAACGGCCATTAGCGGTGTCTCTCGCAATGGGCCTTGGGCTGATCGTCCTAGTGATGATGGCCTACGGAGTCAGGCACACCGTATTTACCTTGAGTCGGTTGTTCGAGGGACAACAGTGTCCGTACGCAGATATTGACACGGCACGGTGGCCACAAATTACGGTATTTGTTGCTGCACACAACGAAGAAAAAGTAATTGCAGGCTGCCTTGATGCCCTATTGCACACAGACTATCCCGCAGATCGGCTAAAAATTGTTCCTGTAAACGACCGCTCACAGGACAGCACTAAACACATTATTGATGTGTATGCCGCAGCGCATCCCCATCGAATCATCCCGTTCCATCGAAGCACCGGCAAGGCAGGCAAGGCGGCGGCACTTAAGGATGCGTTACCGTTTGTAGAGGGCGACATAGTCATCATATTTGACGCAGACTACGTTCCTGGACGCGGTTTGCTGCGTCAGTTGGTCGCGCCATTTTTTGATCCTGAGGTTGGCGCGGTGATGGGTAGAGTCGTGCCCGTCAATGCAGGCTCCAATCTGTTAACCCGAATGCTTGACCTTGAGCGATCAGCAGGCTATCAAGTTGATCAACAGGCCCGAATGAATCTTAAAACAGTTCCCCAGTATGGCGGAACGGTTGGCGGTGTGCGCCTTTCTGCAGTGGATGCGGTGGGTGGGTGGCATGACGACGTGCTGGCGGAGGATACCGACATCACCTTTCGACTGCTCATCAATGGCTGGAAGACGGTCTACAACAACGCTGCAGAGTGCTACGAGGAAGTACCAGAGGAATGGTCAGTTCGTATGCGCCAAGTCAGGCGCTGGGCCAAAGGCCACAACCAAGTGCTCTATCGCTACTGGCGTCAGTTGATGGCCAGTCCCTTTGTTTCTTCCCGTCAGCGAATTGATGGAATGATGTTGCTGCTGGTGTTCGTGATGCCACCGCTTCTACTGTTGGGCTGGTTGATGGCACTGGTTTTGTACTACCTGAATGCCGGTTCGTTAGTGGCTCTGTTCATTCCGTTATTGGCGCTTGTTGCCTACGGCACTTTGGGAAATTTCGCGGCCTTTTTAGAGATTGTGATGGCTGTGCTGCTTGATGGCCATAGGGGCCGCATTCGCTTACTTCCCATAAATCTTTTGTGCTTTTTAGCCAGCCTGGTGTCCATAGCCATAGCGTTGTTTGAATCCATCACGGATCGATTATTTGGCAAAGAGCTGGTATGGCAAAAAACTCTGCGCTACAGGAAGGCGATACCCGCATGATCGCAGGTCCTCAGCTCGTCTTGTTTTCATTTCTGTTGATTGCAGCCAGTGCTACTTTATTGCTTGCCCCGTTCTATCCAGCGTGGCGCGAATGGCGTCATCC
>JAYVDN010000401.1:0-2238 GCA_043749385.1 Polaromonas sp. | reverse complement strand
TACCCAACCTGGAAGGCTTGCACAGCAGCGCCCAGATTGCAGGCGATGCGCTGCAATTCACGGTGCACAACTTGCCGCTCTCGCTGCGCGGTAAAACCCTGGACCTGTTCCCCGAAACGCCTGAGGTGCTGCACAACGCTTCGGTATCAGGCAAAGACTGGACACAGGCCTGGAAGGGCGTGGTATGGACCGCCAGCATGCCCCTGTCTGCCCAGCGCAGCGCCAGCCCGCGCGAGATGGCCATCGTACTGGCCACACCCGATCGCAGCCAGGCCGCCCGGGTCGAAGCCAAGGTGCTCGGCGAGTGGCCCAAGGTAGCGGCAGCGGCCACCCTACCGCCCGAGCTGGCGGCGGCACTCAAAGCCAATGCCGCCAGCCAGCAAGCGCCAGTGAACGCGTCGGGAGCGCCGCTCAATGTCAACGATGGCATGGGCCTGTTGCCGGCACTGCTGCTCGCACTGGTGGGTGGCCTCATATTGAATCTGATGCCCTGCGTGTTCCCGGTATTGGCCATCAAGGTGATGGGCTTTACCCAGCAGGCGCAGCTGAGCAGCCGCGCCGGGGGCGCGAGCGTGGGCGGCAAGTCTGTTTTGGCAACTACAGGTATAGCCTACACCGTGGGCGTGGTGCTGAGCTTTGTGGCGCTGGGCGGCCTGATGCTGGCGCTGCGCGCGGGCGGCGAGTCGTTAGGCTGGGGCTTTCAGTTGCAATCGCCCTGGGTCGTAGCTACCTTGGCTGCGCTGTTTACCTTGATCGGTTTGAACCTGATGGGCGTGTTTGAGTTTGCCAACGTGCTGCCCTCTAGTCTGGCCACCTTACAGGCCAAGAATCCCCAGATTGACGCGTTTTTATCCGGCGTATTGGCAGTGGCCATCGCCTCGCCTTGCACAGCACCGTTCATGGGCGCATCGCTGGGTTTTGCGCTTGGCCTGCCTGCCTGGCAGGCGCTGGCGGTGTTCGCAACACTGGGCATGGGTATGGCCCTGCCCTATCTTGCGGCAAGCTTGATCCCAGCGGTTCCCAATTGGTTGCCCCGCCCCGGTGCGTGGATGGATGTGTTTAGAAAAGTGATGGCGTTTCCCATGTTCGCCACCGTCGCCTGGCTGGTGTGGGTGCTGGGCCAGCAAACGGGTATTGACGGTGCTGGGGCTCTGCTGCTGCTCTTGGTAGGCATGAGCATGCTGGTGTGGGCGCTCTCGTTACGGGGCCGTGCGCGCACCATAGTTGCTACGCTTTCAGTAGCTGCTTGCGCGACATTTTATTGGGCTACTGGCCAATATATTACCCAAACGCTGGCTGGCGGTGCGGCCACAGCGCCGTTGGCCAGTGGCTGGCAAGCGTGGGAGCCGGGCAAGGTAGACCAGGTGTTGTCCAAAGGCCAGAGCGTGTTTGTAGACTTTACCGCTGCGTGGTGTGTGACTTGCCAACTGAATAAAAAAACCACTCTCGGCCAAGCCGATGTACTGGCAGATTTTGCGGCCAAAAAAGTGCAGTTATTGCGCGCCGACTGGACGCGCCGTGACCCGGCCATCACTGCGGCCCTTGCCGCGTTAGGCCGACAAGGCGTGCCTGTCTATGTGCTGTACAAACCCGGCAGTGCCCCTGTGGTGATGTCGGAAATTCTGAGTGTGGCCGAGATGCGCGCTGCCATCGCTAAACTGTGAGTTCGTTGTTTCAAGGAGTATCGCCATGTTCAATCGTCACCTTGCTATTGCCCTGCTAAGCGCTTCATTTGTTGCAGCGTCTCCCGCATACTCTGCTGCAGCCGTAGGCCAAAAAGCCCCAGACTTCACCCTCAAAGACACCAGCGGCAAGAGCGTTAGCTTGGCTGACTTCAAAGGCAAAACCGTGGTGCTGGAATGGGTCAACCCGGGTTGCCCCTATGTGCGCAAACATTACAGCGGTGGCAACATGCAGTCCACCCAAAAAGACGCAGCGAGCAAAGGCGTAGTGTGGTTGGCGATCAACTCTACTGAGACCGGCCACGGCGACTACCTGGCCCCTGCCGCACTGCAAAGTTGGATGGGTGAGCAAAAAGCCGCTGCCACCCACACCCTGATGGACGAGAGCGGCAAAACGGGCCAGCAGTACGCCGCCCGCACCACACCGCATATGTACATCATCAGCCCGCAGGGTAATTTGGTCTACGCAGGTGGCATCGACAGCATCGCCAGCGCCCGCTCGGAAGACATCAAGCTGGCGACCAATTACGTCAAACTAAGCTTGAACGAAACGCTG
>JAYVDN010000400.1:0-3291 GCA_043749385.1 Polaromonas sp. | reverse complement strand
CAGCCGGGCTCATGGGGGCTGCGATGGCGCCTAGGGCGGTGATGCGGTCTTGGAAGGCCTTGGTGCCCAGGATTTTATTGATCTCGGCGTTGAGCTTGCTGATCACGGCGGGTGGTGTGGCTGCGGGGGCGTAAAAGCCAAACCAGCTGTCGGCATCAAAGCCCTTCAGGCCCGCCTCGGCCATAGTGGGCACCTCGGGGAACAGGGGCGAGCGGGTGGGGCTGCCGACGGCCAGCATTTTGAGCTTGCCTGCACGCACATGCTGCAGGCCAATGCCCGGGTCAAACATAAAGTCGAGCTGGCCGCCAAGCAGGTCTTGCATGGCGGGGGCTGCGCCACGGTAGGGGATGTGGGTGGCAAAAATGTTGGCTTGCGCCTTCATCATCTCAGCGGCCAGGTGCGGCGAGCTGCCGCTGCCCGGCGTGCCAAAGCTGAGCCTGCCGGGGTTGGCTTTCACATAGGCTAAAAACTCTTGCACGTTGTCGACCGGCACCTTGGGGTTGGATTCCAAAAACACCAGCACACGGGCGGCTGCGGCGACCGGGGTGAGGTCTTTCACCGGGTCGTAGGCCATCTTGCTGTACAGGTGCGGGTTGATCGACACCGTGCCGCCCGAACTCATCAGCAGGGTGTAGCCGTCCGCAGGCGACTTGGCCACCGCCTCGGCACCGATGTTGCCGTTGGCACCGGCGCGGTTTTCTACCACCACAGGCTGGCCTAGGGCCTCGGACAGCGGCACCGAGACGGCGCGGGCAATCTGGTCCGCTGCGCCGCCGGGCGGGAAGCTGACGATGACCTTGAGGGGTTTGCTGGGGAAGGTTTGCGCCGCTGCAGGACTGAGCGCGCTAAGCGCTACCAATGCAATAGCTGGCCCCGCAATGATTGATTGGGCTAACAGGCGTTTTAGTTTGAAAAGTTGGACCATGCTTGTCTCCTGAGTATGATTTAAATGAGGATGATTGAAACGGTTAATTTGCACAGTTCATTTGCAGAGTTTATTTCATAGAGGGCGGTGTCGCCACTGCAGGCTTGCGCTGTGCAGGGTTGCGGTGAAAGCGGATGGGTTGCTCTTTGACGGGCCGTGCGGGCGCGCCGTGCTGCACCAGCGCCGTGTCTAGCGCCTTGCCTGCGTCGTCTGCCAATGCAGCGCTGCGGGCGGCTTTGACCGCACCGGCGGCTTGCGTTGCGTCTTCGCCTTGCGCCAAGTGCTGCAGCACATGCAGCAGGTTGTCTTTGCCGCGCTCGTTGGTGCTGCCATAGCCTTTGATCATGCGGCCACACAATGCGATCTCATGGCCCAGCTGCCAGTGGCGCTTAGTGCCTTGCACTACGCCTTGCAGCCACTGCTCGATCATGCTTTGCTCGGTAGCGTAGCGGCTGCCGCGCACGCGCAGCCACTTTAGGCTAGCTAAACAACGCAGCGACAGCATGCCGATGATGGAATGCGTGCCCACCTTGAGCGGCAGCGCCCACGGCGTTTTGCCTTTAAGTATGCGGCGGCGATCCCAGGCAGTCAGCCTGCTTGCCAGCGACAAAGGCAGCAGCGCCGCAAACTCGGGCACGCCGGGTTTGAAGTGGTCATACACCTTGAGCAGACCGTCGTCTTTGGCTTTCACCTCGCCCACCACGCGCTGCCAGCGACTGGCGCGGCTCTTGAGGTCTGCCACGCGCACGATGTCGTCAAACGCCATCCACAGCGCCAGCCAGCGTGCCATCTCGCGGGTGGTGGCAAATTGGTTGCTTGCGGCAGGGTCGGCGGCTTGCTCGGCTTGCAGCACCTGCTTGAGCCTGTCCACGTAGAGCTGCGCGTAGGCCGCGCCTTGGTATTCCAGCATGCGTGCATGGCCTAGCGCCAGCATGTCATGCACTGGGGGCGGGAATTGTGATGCCAAATCTGCTGGTAGCCCTTTAGAATATCGCGGGAGCAGCTCATCTTTTGGTAGTGCCTTCGCGACCATGGCAAGCTGCGCCTTCGATACGTTGGCGGTTTCGCCCATAGCCATCTTGGCGGTTGGCTTAGTCGCGGCGGTCGGTGTTGTGGGACTGGACGTTGCCGTTACCGTCGCCATCGCTGCACCAGCTGTGGCAGGCGCGGCACTCACCAAGTCAAACGCCTTGGCAAAACCGCGCAAACTCGCAGCCGATGTACCGCCGCCCTCGCTCACCACCGCTTCGTAGTCCGAGCGCTTGAACGGAAACAGCCCGCTACCCGCCACCGCGCCCAGCATCACCGCACTCACAATCGTGCCCGCCTCGCGCGCGGCCGCGCCCATGTCAAAAAAGTGGTGCTCGCGGCTATGCGCTTTCACCACTTCCATCAGCCGCTCACTGTCTATCCGACCATCCCCCATCTGCATGCGCTCCATGGTGGTGAAGGTACGTGTGGACGAGGTCATCACCCGCGTGCGCTCTGCGGTGGCCATGCCATTGCCAATCTGCCGCGTAGTCTCCAACAGCTCAGACGACACCAGCGCATCCAACGCGCCCGGCACCGGGTTCAGGCTGAACACGGGCCGCTTGCCTTGCAGCTCGCTGATAGGTATAGGGAACACCTCAATGTAGTAAGTGGTGGCCCCCGTGCGCTGCGCCACACCGGGAATCGATGTGCTCTGCGCAGCGTAGCCCGCGTGGCGCGCCGTGGCAATAATCCACTCGGTCAGCACACCACCGCCTTCGCCGCCCAAGGCGCAGACCAGTAGGGAAATGGGTTGTTGGTTCATGCTTATTTTTCTGATGTTTGTAATTGCAGCCGCTGCGCAGCACTTTCGCGTGCCAACTCGACGGCGCGGTGCAAATGCTGCTGTAGCAGCGCAATGTCCGGGATATGTTCTTTGTATTCCGCCACGCGGATATTGGCCGCGCCCAAATCCATCAGTTCCACCTGTTCGGCATCGGATCCGGCACACAAGATCAGCCCAATGGGCGACTCTTCACCCGGCGTGCGGTCGTATTTGTCCAGCCAGCGCAGGTACAGCTCCATCTGGCCTTTGTGCGCAGGCTTGAACTGCTCCAGCTTCAGCTCTACCGCTACCAGGCGGCGCAAATGCCGGTGGTAAAACAGCAGATCAAGGTAAAAATCATCATTGCCGACTGTGATGCGCTTTTGCCGGGTGACAAAGGTAAAGCCCACGCCCAGCTCCAGCAAAAAGCGCTCCATGTCGCGCAGGATCGCGGCCTCCAGGTCGCGCTCGCTGTAGCCGTCAGGCAGACCGAGGAAGTCGAGCATGTAGGGGTCGCGGAACACCATGTCGGGCGTCATCTGCCCGGTGTGGTGCAGTGCCTTCAACTCGG
>JAYVDN010000399.1:0-3968 GCA_043749385.1 Polaromonas sp. | reverse complement strand
GGCCCAGCAAGGGCGAAAGGCGCTGTTTTTCCACACCGGAGGAGAAGTTTTCACTCAAACGCACCCGCACGATCAGGGCCTGCGCAGCTTCCTTTTTCTTCATGCTGTCCATCTTGGCCAGGGCTTTGGTCAACAAGCCGAAGGCGTGGCGGCGCAGGCGCAGCGCCAAGGCTGCATCCCCGGCTTGCTCCAGCACATCGGCGTAATTTGTCAGCCACAAAAAGTCATTGGCCTTACCCGCCTGGGCGGTTTGCTGCTGGTAAAAACCTGCTGCCTTGCGCGGCTCGCCCAGCACCTGCCAGGCTGCGCCCTGCACCTCCAGGAAGGCTGGGTCTTTGCGCGCGGACGCGCCCGCAGCGGCCAGTTCGGTGCGCAGGGTTTGGCTGTCTGCCATATCGATCAGCAACCACCAGTAGCTTACGCGCGTAGGGGTGTGCGGGCGAATCGCCAGCGCGCTGCGGTAGTCGGTAGCAGCCAAGGTTTTGTCGCCCAATGCGGTGTAGATGCTGGCGCGGCGCGCGAGTATCTCTGGATTTTTCAATAAGCGGGCCAATGGGATGGCCTCCATGCCGGCCATCCAGGCCTCAAGGCCCGCGCGCTCGGGCGCTACCACCAGGGCATCCAGCCAAATCAGGGCGACATTCTCTCGCAGGGCATCGTCAGCTGTCAGCGGGTAGATCTGCTGGGCCAGCCGCTGGGCTTCTTGGGGATCTTCACTATCGATATAGTAGCGCAGCAGGCGATCGACCTGATAATCGCGCAACTGCAAACGTGTGGGGCTGGCCGCCAGCAGTTGACGCATAGCCGCAATCTTGGTGTCGTTGCGCCCAGTCTCATAGGCCAAGTCCGCCACCAGATCCCAGTAGGGTACATCCACCTCGCCCACACGCGGTGGCTTGTAGGCCAGGAGCGCGACCAATGCGCTTTCTTGCTGCCCTGCTTTGAGTTGCAGATAGGCCAGTCGAAAGGCGTCATCGCGCTCCAATGCGGGGTAATTTTTACGCATTGCCTCCAGTACGGCGATAGCCTGGGCGCTGGCACCGCTGCGGTCATACAGGCGCGCGCGCAGCGACTGCAGCTTGCGTTCATCGGCATTTTTTTGCAGCTTATCCCCGGCCAACCCTTGTGGATTCTGCGCAAGCCGCTCTAAAAACGATATGGCATTTTGCGCCAGCCCCAGCTCTTCATAAATTCCCACCACCCGCTGGACCTCCTCAAAGCTCAAGGCTCTGCGGCTTTGGGTGGCCAACCAGGCCGACAGCAAGGCATCCTGGTCATACAGCATGGGGGATAAGCGCAGCACGTTGGCAATGGCGGTGTCTTTGGCGCTGTCGGTAGCACTTTGGCGCATCAAGGCCAGCCAGGCGGCCAGCGCGGCAGCGCTTTGCCCAGACCACTCCAGCAACTGCGCGTATTGCTCACGCAGGGCGCTTTGCTCTGGATGGGCCGCCAAACTTTGCTGTACCAGCTTCAAGGCCATGGGCATGTTGCTGCTGGCCAGCGCAATGTCGATGGCTTGCTTGAACACCGCAGGCTGAGGGTTGGCAGCCAAACTTTGTTGCACCAGTTGCAACGCGAGCGACAAATTGCCGCTGGCCACCGCGATGTCAATGGCTTGCTTTAACGCAGCGGGCTGCGGATGGGCGGCTAAACTCTGTTGCAGCAGTTGCAATGCCAACGGCAAGTTACCGCTGGCCAACGCGATGTCAATGGTCTTTTGCAAGCTGGCTGCATCGCCCGGATTGCGCAACAAAGCAGTTTGCGCAAACCGCAACGCCAGCACTAAATCGCCACCCGCCAGCGCGACGTCCTGCGCTTTTTGGAGTTGCACTGGTTCAAGTTTTTGCGCCAGCGTGGCTGTGTCCCAAGTGGCGGGCACCAGCGCGCGTAAATGCTCCAGCGCAGCTTTCGGTTGCCCAGCGGCCAAGGCCAGATCGACCAAAGTCCACAGTACCGGGTCTTGCTCGGGCACACGCCCGATCTCGCGCAACGCGGCTTGGTAGGCCAGCAGGGGCTGGCCGCTGGCCAATAGCACCTTGATGCCGGTCATCACGGCATTGCGGCGTGCTTCGGAGTCGGCTGTACGGAACTGGGCGGCAAAATACAGGGCTGCGGACTCTTCAAAAAAACCTAAGGCCAAGGCCTCGCGGCCCGCGCGCAGCAGGTCCGCCAGGCTGGCATTTTTCAACTTGGCCATGGACTGCAGCACTTGCCGGGTCAGCGCTGTGGCACCGATACCTTGGGTTTGCGTCAGCAGGGCGAAACCAGCATTGGCGGTGCCCATGCGCGCAAGCTGCCCCTGTAGCCGCAGCTCTAACGCGCTACGCAGGCTCTCGGCGCGTTGGGCATCCTCAGCACTGTCACTTTTTTTTGCCGCGTCCCGTGCCAGCCGGTACTCGCTCCAGGCTATTTGGGTGTCCAGGGCGTTCCATTGTTCCAGCAGTTTATGGTCTTTGCTGGCCAGCTCTTTGGCCAGCGCGAGCACTTGGATGGCTTCTTTCAAATTGCCAGATTCGATGAGTTTTTCAGTCAACAAAAACTGTAGGCCGACGTCGCGCTGCTCGGTACGCACCAAGTTGCGCAGATAAGAAATGGTCAGCTCGCGGTCGCCGGTTTCGTTGTCAGCACGCAGGCGGGACAATAAATCGTTTTTCGGAAACACCAGTACCAAGGCCACCAACGCGACCACCACCACGCCGACCAAAGCACCGCGCGCCAAAATGCTTTGGCGGCTGGAGTCACTCGGGGCAACGGAGTACGAGCTGGGTTTGTCCAAGAAGGCTTCCTTCGATATCTAAAACGCCAGCGTCGCCCACCGTGGGGCGCAGGGCACGCAGGCCTGGGCTGCTGGCAGTGCGGTCCAGCTCGCAGCCTGGCGCATGCAGCGAGGCCTTGAGTGGAACATGGCCGTCAAACGTGGCGCTTACGCGGCGCATGCCCAGAATTGGGGGTATATTTTTTGCCGGCTCCGCTGTCGGGTTTGAGGCTGCATGCGCAGATGAAGTTCCCGTTGGCTGCGCAGTGACGGCCCATTGGGCCAGCTTGCTGTTGGCACTGATCAAATGTGTAATTTGAGCATCATTAGCGTTCCCGGACTTCAATACCATTACCCGATGAGCTACTGAATTAGTAGCATGCAAATAGTGTGAACCGGCATGCTGCGCATAGCCTGCGATACCCTGGCTGAGCGCCAAGTCGGGAGTGGCATCGCTGGCATCGACCCGCCACTGGCGCAGATGAACGCCACCGCGCAGCTCAAAGCCCTGGTTCCCAAGGCCCCTGCGCGCTACGGTGGCGCGGCGCCAGTCGAGCACGCGCTGGGCATACTCGCTGGCATAGATTGGGTGCAGCTTTTGCGCCTGCGCCCACTGGTAGACCTTGTGCAATGAAGCGATGGAGGCGCGTTTGGAGGCGATGTACACATGGTAGTAAATGTTGACGGGTTTTAAACGCACAGGCAGATCGGTCAGCTCAAAGGTTTCGATCACGCGCTCGAAACCATAAAACGGCCCGGTCCAGCCATTGGTATAGACGTTCTCGTTCTGGTTCGGGGCGTAGACCTGAAAATAATCCCCCTTGAGCATGCCCAGCGGGCCTACCACGGTGAGCGAGGGCTCGGCCTGGGTGATCCAGGTGTCGCCTGCATTCATGTTGAGCAAGCCACTTTGATAGGCCACACGCACGGGCTCGCCCAAGGGCTGGCTGTTGCCGCTCCACAGTAGCATCTTGGCCTTTTTACCTGTGGGTGCCAGGCGGGTGTTGATGTAGTCGGCCGAGCCCTGGATTTCACGCTGAACGTTGTAGCGGTAGTTGGGCACGCGCAGCGCCAGAGTACGCCCGGCTGGGTCGCGCCCCAGCTCCAGGTCAGCCCAGTGGAAGGGGTGGCTGTACGTGTGGCTGGCTATCTCCACATAGGGCAGCTCAAAGATCTTGCGCGCCGTGGCTTCGAGCTGGGGCGACAGCGCAGC
>JAYVDN010000398.1:0-2327 GCA_043749385.1 Polaromonas sp. | reverse complement strand
GCAATGGCCGTGGCTTGCTGTACGTAGTCTTGGTTGCCGCCGCGTCGGCCAAAGCCGCCGCCCAGGTCCATTTTGTAAATTTCGCATTGGGCCAGCGGGATGCCAGCGGCCTCGGCCAGCGCAGCGTGCGAGGCCTCGCCGTTTTGCGTGGGCACCCAGCATTCGGCGCGCTCGATCTTGCCGTCGGCCCCGGCGGTGAGCTTGACAGTGGCGTTCATGGGCTCCATGGGGGCATGGGCCAGGAAGGGGCTGCTGTAGGTGGCCTCGACCTTTTTGGCGGCAGTGGCGATAGCGCCCAGCGCGTCGCCCTCCACCCGGCCAGCCACGCTGCCCAGTGGCACGGTGGAGGCCAGGCCCTCGGCCAGGTGCGCAGCAATGCTGGCGCTGTTGACCTTGGCGTTAGCGCCTTCGTCCCAGACGATGGGCAATTTATCCAGTGCGTTTTTGGCGCGCCACCAGGTGTCGGCCACGACGGCTACCGTGCTGTCGTTCACGCGCACTACTTTCTTCACACCGCGCATCGTTTTCACCGTGCTGTCGTTAAAGCTCACCAGCTTGCCGCCAAACACGGGGCAGTCTTTGATGGCGGCGCAGAGCATGCCTGGCAAAGCAATGTCAGCGCCGTACATCAGACTGCCGTTGAGCTTCTCGGCTGTGTCGATGCGCGCCATCGGCTTGCCAGCCACCGTCCAGGTTTTGGGATCTTTGAGAGTGATGGTTTTCAGATCGGGTGGGGTGAGCTTGGCGGCGGCGGCGGCCACTTGGCCATAGGTCAGCTTGCGATTGCTGGCGGCGTGGGTGATGATGCCTTGCGCGGTGGTCAGCTCGGTAACGGGCACACTCAGCTGGTTGGCCGCCGCCTGCACCAGCATCATGCGGGCCGCTGCGCCGCCCCGGCGCACATAGTCTTGCGATATACGAATGCCCCGGCTGCCACCGGTAGACATCTCGCCCCAAGCACGTTTGCGGGCCACGCTTTGGCCGGGGGTGGGCATCTCGGTGCTGACTTTTTTCCAGTCGCATTCGAGTTCTTCGGCCACCAGCTGGGCCAGGCCAGTACGCGTGCCTTGGCCCATCTCGGAGCGGGCAATGCGGATGACGCAGGTGTTGTCGGGTTTGACCACCACCCAGACGTTGACTTCAGCGTCTTCGCCATGGGTTTGCGCAGCGGCCTCTTGCACGAGGGCGGGCAGGCCTAAGGCCAAGCCACCGGCGGCGAGCGCGCCCGAGCTGACGATGAAGCTGCGGCGCGAGACCTTGGGCATGTGGGTAGGTAGCAGGGTGTTGACAGAGGTGTTCATGGTGGTGTGCTCCGTATCAGGCGGTGTGGTGGTGGTCGCAAGCGGCGGCAACTGGCGTGCCTGCTGCTGCGGTAGGTGCGGCTGGCAGGGCGGCAGCCAGTACCTCAAACGCCTTGGCACCCGAATGCTCAGCCGCGTACAGGCCAGTAAATTCACCCGTGTAGCCGTTGGCCGCAGCTCGCTTTTTGTTGCCCGCAGCCAGGTGGATAGCGGCGCGGATGCGCTGGTAGGTGCCGCAGCGGCAGATATTGGTCATCACGTCGTCAATGTCTTTGTCGGTCGGCGTGGGGTTGTTCTTGAGCAATGACACCGCCGCCATGATTTGGCCCGACTGGCAGTAGCCGCACTGGGGTACATCTACTGCTGCCCAGGCCTTCTGGATCGGGTGGCTGCTGTCTTTGGACAGACCCTCAATCGTCACAATCGGCACCCCTGCCAAAGCAGTTGCCGGGATGGAGCAGGAGCGCACGGGCGCGCCGTTGACATGCACGGTGCAGGCACCGCATTGGGCAATGCCGCAGCCGTATTTGGTGCCGGTCATGCCCAGCACCTCGCGCAGCGCCCACAGTAAAGGCATATCGGGTTCAACGTCCACAGAGTGGTTTTTACCGTTCACGTTCAGAGTAATCATGGGTTTGTCCTTGGCTTCGAAAAATGGGTTGATCAGGTGCTAAATAAGCGACAATCGTTTATACCGCAACGGCACACTGCCAGCTATAGTTTCTACCCTATGGTCCTGCCCAAAAACTCACCCACCGCTCCCAGAAAATTCGCTCACTTCACGTTGCAGCCCATCGGCCTGGGCTGTATGAACCTGGACCATGCCTATGGCCCCTCGGTGAGCGTCGAGCAGGCTGAGCGGGTGCTGCTGGCCGCCCCGCCACCATCAAAAAGCAGTGTGAAGACAGCCTGCGCCGCCTTCAGCCCGGTAGCACGCGGTTACCTGTGCGGCCTGCGTGACCTGAGCGGCTTGGATGCCAAAACCATCCGCCGTGGCATGCCGCGCTTTAATGCGGAGAACTACGC
>JAYVDN010000397.1:0-6716 GCA_043749385.1 Polaromonas sp. | reverse complement strand
CGCTTCCAGCCCGCAGCCCCGATCGGGGCGCATACCCATAGCACACGCTCTGCCGCGAATATAAAAGTGCTAAGGTTCATTTTGAAACATCAAAAAGTTAAACGCCACCAATGATGGTGATGCATATTTGGTACTGCGCGACTCGCGTTTAACCAGTTTATCGTTTCGATATTCCTTTATGTTGACCTGACGGGTAAGTAGGTTTGCTGAGTACTCTCGTGATCTGAAATTCACATCGCAAGTTATGTCGTCTGGATCGCTTTTGTCATAACCAGCAATTCGCCAAGCATTACCCGCATACGCAATGCGGAAGGTCTCGACTTGGATACCACAGCGATCCGGTGAGTTAACTTGAATGTAAAAACGACGAGGCCCAGAATTCTGCACGATCTCAATGTAGTAACGAGGACCAAAACCGCCCTCGAACTCGAGGCTTTTTGCTTCTATTTGGTGCTTGCCCAAATTTTTCTTTCGCATAACCAATAGTTTTCCTCGCTTCTCAGTAACCACAACACATAAGACGAATCCATTTGAATCAGCCGGTGAACAGTTTGCGCTTGCACTGCTGCCTAGACCAGCCAATTTAAGTGCAGCCGCGTCAACATCGTCCAGCGCAGTAGCAGCTAGAGCGCGGATCGAGGTGAATAGTACGAACGCTAGTGTTAGGAGGTGACGCATAGGAGTCCAAGTCTTGAAAGTAATCGCTTGCCAGATCGCAGGAAAAAGGAGCTCAACAGTGTAAGTGTTGGGTTGGTGCGCACGAAGCCCCAGCCCCGTGAAAGCGTGCTGCTGTGGTGCAGTGCCCAAGCCGCCCGATAAGAGCGCCGTGCAGAAGCGCGGAGCTTTTTGGGCGATGCGCGCTCAACGCGAACAGAGTTGCTTTACTCATGGAGGGCTATGGCTTGCGCGCACTTTTAGCGCTCACCAAACGTTTGCTTGCCTTCGGTTTGAGCTTGTCTTCTGGCGTAATAAACCCGATGGGGCGTTTGGGCGATTCTGGTGGAGCTAATAACTGGCGGATAGAGTCCACCAGCTCGCCAAGAGTTTGGTCGTGTTTACTTACTTTGCGTTCCAGTAGGTGGAGTTTGTTGGCCAACTCCCGGTTAGTGGCCAGCATGCTGCGCAGCTCCACAAAGGCCTGCACCACATAGATGCTGAGCTCGGTGGCACGCGGGCTGTTAAGTACCATCGAGGCCATGATGGCACCGTGCTCGGTAAACGCCAGTGGAGCGTAGCGCCGTCCGCCATGGCTGGCTTTCAAACTTGAGGTTGCAATTTGCAACCTCAAGTTGGCGAACTCTTCGTCGTCCAGCTGGAACATAAATCCCGCTGGGAAACGCGCTAGGTTCCGATTGACTTGTTGGTTAAAGCGTTTGGTTGTTTCACCATAAAAAGCGGCCAAATCGGTATCCAATATGACCCGCTGCCCGCGTATGAGGCGAATACGTTGGGCAATGTCGCCTATGGTCAATGGCGCAGTGGATTGCATAGGGATAGATGGCATTTATAAATCATACCATTTGAGGACTGAAATTAGGTATTAGTTAAGTCTCTAGCCCAATAAAACAAAGCGCAAGCAGCTACGAATAAAGTAGCGTTTTACATCACCCACCGCGAACCCAAAGTACGCCGCTGCGCCGTAGCAGCGTGCTTTGCCAGTACAACGATCAGACACCTGAAAACCACTCCCCCACCACCGCCCGCATCTGCGCCGCATCTCCCTGCGCCGCGCGCCACACCAACTCCGGCGCTGCTACCCAGGTGCCGACAGGCAGGTGCTGCAAGGCCATGTCTACCAGTTCGGCTACCTTGGTGGCGCGTACGGGTTGCTCGCTGTTGGGAACCATGAAGCTGAAGATGCTCAGCATCCATGCGGCTAGTTTTTCCAGACCGGTTTGCCCGCTCGCAGTGAGCGGTTTTTGTGCCGTGCGCACGATCAGCAGGCGCTCAAAGCCTAGGGCTGCTAGCGCATGCTCGTCCAGGCTGGCCAGCCCGCGTTTAAGGGCTTCGGGCAGGGTGCCTTGCGCATGGGGTAGCACTACGGCCAGGGTGTGTACGCCGCAGGTTTTTAGCCATGCACCTACGGCGGCCAGTTGCTCGGGGGCGGGGGTGCACAGCGCGCGCTCGCGGTGGTAGAACATGCGGGGCGGGTCAAACATCACTACGGCCACGTCGGCCTGGGCCCTTGGCCATTGCGCTACCTGCCCGGCCACTTCGTGCGCGCTCACATGGCGCATGCCTTGGCCCAGCGGCAGGCTGGCCAGCACCTGGGTGTGGCTGTGGCGCTGCATGCCTACCAGGCGGCGCAGCACGGCGTTGCCCAGCGCGCCGGTGGCCCCGGCGATCAGCAGGCGCGGCAGGGCGGGGGGTGGCGTGCTGCGGTGCTGGCTGGCGGCGAGGGCTTGATTTGTGGAAATTGGCATCTATCTATGCTAAGGTCTAAGCTGTGTTGCCGCTAGGAGTTGTACTTGCAGTCTGAGGGGCGGCTAAATTTTTACAGGAGTGCATATGCTATCTACAGGTTTACAGCGCGCAGTGGGTATTTTGATCTTAGCCGCTAGCGCCTTGCTCACGGGCTGTGGGTATAACGATTTTCAGTCACTGGATGAAAGCTCTAAAGCCGCCTGGAGCAATGTGCTTAACCAATACAAGCGCCGCGCTGACTTGATTCCCAACATCATCGCCACCGTCAAGGGCGAGGCCGGCTTTGAGCAAGACACGCTGGTCAAACTGGCCGAGGCGCGCGCCAGAGCGACGGCCATCACGGTAACGCCCGAGACGTTGAACAACCCCGAGGCGTTTAAAAAATTCCAGGAGGCGCAAAGCCAACTGGGCGGCGCGCTCAGCCGCTTGCTGGTAGCCGCTGAAAACTACCCTAACCTCAAAGCCAACCAGGGCTTTAAAGACCTGCGTGTAGAACTGGAAGGCACTGAAAACCGCATTACCGTGGCCCGCGACCGCTATATCAAAACCATCCAGGAGTACAACGTGCTGACCCGCAGCTTTCCTACCAACCTGACGGCCATGATGTTCAGCTACAACACCAAGCCTACCTTTGCGGTAGAAAACGAAGCCCAAATCAGCGCGCCGCCGACGGTTGATTTCACCAAAAAGTAAGCCTGTTTGATATGCCATTTGAGCCGCTAGCCCAATAAAATATCGCGGGAGCAGCTATGAAAATAATAGTGTATGCGCTGTGGCTGTGCGCAGCCTTGCTGGGCCTGGGCGCATATGCGCAAAACCTGCAGCCCGTGCCCGCGCTCACCGCGCGCGTGGTCGACACCACTGGCACGCTAGATGCTGCTGCACGCCAAACACTAGAGGCCAAGCTAGAGGCCTTGGAAAAACGCAAAGGCAGCCAGGTGGTGGTACTCATCGTGCCCACCACCTTGCCCGAAGACATCACCAGCTACGCTAACCGGGTGGCCAATGAATGGAAGATTGGTCGCAAAGCGGTGGGCGACGGGGTGCTGGTGATCGTGGCTAAAAACGACCGCAAGCTGCGCATCGAGGTGGCCAAAACCTTAGAGGGTGCGCTGCCAGATTTAGCGGTCAAGCAGATCATCGACGAGGCCCTGGCCCCCGGCCTGCGCAGCGGCGACTACGCGGGAGGCTTGTCGGCGACCATCGACGGCCTGACCAAGCGCATCGACGGTGAGAGCCTGCCCGAGGTAGCGCCCCAGAAAAAGGGCGGCCTCAACACGCTAGGCGAGGGTTTTCAGTGGATGGACATTGCCATCTTCATGCTGTTTGCCATCCCCATTGGCGGCGCGATAGCCAAAGGCATTTTTGGTAACAAGCTGGGCTCATTGGTCACCGGCGGCGCGGTGGGTGGGCTGGCCTTTTTTGTCACGGCCAGCATGGCGCTGGCGGGCATTGCTTTTGTGGTGGCTTTGATTTTTACGCTGATGTCCAGCTTTAGCCGTTTAGCCACGGGCGGGCGAGGGCATGGCGGCAGCTATGGCGGCGGCGGTTGGTCGTCTGGCTCAGGCGGTTTTGGCGGAGGCGGCGGGGGAGGCGGGGGCTTTAGCTCCGGTGGCGGTGGGGATTTTGGTGGCGGTGGTGCCAGTGGCGATTTTTAAGGTGGCTGTGATGAACCGAACTATCCCCGCATCCAACACCCCGCGCATCGGCTTCTTTGCCCGCTTGCAGCGCATCCTGCGCCACCGCTGGATGGACGACGGCGATACCCGCCGCGCAGTGCCGCCGGAGTTGCTCAAGCGTCTGGAAGGCTACGTAACAGCCAGTGAGGCACGCCACACGGGTGAGGTGCGCATTTGCGTCGAGGCGGGCATGCCCAGCAGCTACCTGTGGCGTGATGCCACACCGCGCGAGCGCGCCATCGCCATGTTTGGCAAGCTGCGGGTGTGGGACACCGAGCACAACAACGGCGTGCTGGTCTACCTGCTGCTGGCCGAGCGTGCCATAGAGCTGGTGGCCGACCGTGGGCTGAACGCCAAGGTCAGCAGCGCGCAATGGGAGGCCATTGCGCAGCACTTGTCTGCCGCCCTGAAAGCGCAGAAGTTTGAAGATGGGTTGACCCAAGCCTTGCAAGAAGTCTCGGGCCTGCTGGTGCAGCACTTCCCCTTGCACGAAGGCCAAGTGCGTAGCAACGGCCTGCCCAACGCACCCGATATCCGTTGAGCCGCGCGCGAGCCTGTGACGGGGTCGGGCTTGCGAGAAAATACACGCTATGTATTCCGTAGCTGCTCCCGCGATATTCTATTGGCCTGCAGGCCGATTGGTATCTAAAAAAACGACCAAAATCGCCGTTTTGAAGCGTTGGGGAAGCTCCGGAATGCCGAAAATCGGCTGGAAATCGCAAATTTAGCCGTTCAGAAGCTGTTTTTGAGATGCATATCGGGCTGCAGACCAATAGAATATCGCGGGAGCAGCTATGAAATATATAGTACCTGTTTGGCCTGCAGCGCACGCACGGTTGCCTGTCAATCTACTGCACCACCACCTTCACTGGCGTACCAGGCTTGATCTCGCCTCCCGCATACACCCCGTTAATCAGTTTGAGCTGCTGCTCTGGGCTGGCCAGCGGTGAGCTGCGTGCCAGCTCGGCAAAGCCGCCGCGCGGCATGCTGGTAGTGCGCAAAATCCACGGTTTGGCAGCGGCTTTGTCGGCAGCGGTGATGGCGCGGAAAGAGTTTTCAGTCTCCGCCATCTGCGCGCGGTGACGTTGCAAGGTGGCTGCATCTTTGGCGGCGTAGGTCATGATGTAGTTGCCGCCTGTGGGGCCTGTCACCACGGTCAGTTCCAGGTTTTGGCTCTGGCCGTTTTGGGCGCGTTGGGTGCCTACAAAGTGCGTAGCGTTCAGCCCGTTGATTTTCGTCGGGTTGGCCCGGCCGCTGTCGGGCTTGACCAAGTTGCGGATGATCTCTTCATGCGTAGTGCCCGCCTTGGGCGGCACCAAATGCATGATCAACCCGGCATCGCGGGTGGCGTTGATAAGGGTAATTTCATCGGCCCCGTTTTGCACCTTCCAGCCCTGCGCTGCGGTAATCGCAATACCCAAACCTTCGTGGTAAAAATTGCGCCCGCGTGTCAGGCCCTGCTCGGCGCTCTCGCCAAACGCTACGCCCTCCATCATTTGCAGGTAGCGCGCGCGGCCCTCGTCCTGGTAGGGTGCGGCGGCTTTGTACTGCGCCGCCAGCTTGGTAATGGTTTCTAGGCGCTGGTCGTTGCTGGGGTGGGAGGCCAGGTAGCTGTTTTGCTCTGGCACGGGGCGGCCCTCGGTGCGCGCCTGGTCGGCAGCAAAACGCTCCTGGTTTTTCAGCACATTGATCACGTCAATCATGTTGCGCGGGTCAAACTGAATACGGGACAAATATTCAGCCCCCAGGCCATCGGCTTGCAGCTCCTGCTCGCGGCCATACTTGGCCACGTAGCCCCCGGCCACGGTTTGTGCTATGCCGCCCAGCGCATCGCTCGCGCCGCCCACGCCCTTGGCCTCCAGCAGCACACCCAGCACGCTGGCCGCCAGCACGCCAATGCCCGCGTTTTGCTGGCGCGTGGCGCGCTGCGCCCCGTGGCGCGCCGTCACGTGGCCAATCTCATGGCCAATCACGCCCGCCAAATCAGCCTCGCTCTCCATATACGCCATGATCCCGCGCGTCACATACACATAGCCGCCCGGCAGCGCAAACGCATTGATCTCCGGGCTGTCCAGCACCGTGAACGTCCACACCAGGTTAGCCCGCTGCGACTGCTTGGCCAGCTTTTGCCCAATGTCGTTCACATAGGCTTGCAGCTTGGGGTTTTTCAGCGGCGTGTACTCTTGCAGCACCTGCTCATGCGACTTTTTGCCCTCCGCCACTTCAGCAGACTCCGTCATCGCCGAGCGCTCGGTTTTGCCGGATACAGGGTTGACCACTTGGCTGCCGCAGGCGGTGAGCAAGGCGGTTGCCAGGGCGAGAGAGGTGAGGGTGTAGCGCATGGGGTGTCCTTGTAATTTAGTGCTAAATGAGATTCTAGTACCTGCAAAAGACTTCAAGTTCAAATTGGGACGGGCCGGATGTGCCTTATAGTGATAAGCCAATTAAACACCTACCCGGATAAGTCCCACTTTCATGCAAGGCCAGCTTTTCACCCAAGACTTTTTGACCCGTGGCATCACCGAAACGCCACCATGGCAGGAGTTGACTGACGCTTCATTTGGCATTTTCCAAGCCAGTTTAAAAACGATCTTCGTGGGCTTTAGTGGTGAA
>JAYVDN010000396.1:0-9371 GCA_043749385.1 Polaromonas sp. | reverse complement strand
AACTCGACATTTTTTGCGCTTGATCGATCGGCCATTGAAAAATACAGAAATGCTTGGTCTCTATTCGGGGATGCGATCTAACCTTCATCGAGAGAGCCTGCCCTCGGAAAGCCGTTGATGTTAGAAGTTATATTCCAAAATATGTGTCCTAATCTTCCGTACAACAGAAAACGAGAGCTACAGTCTCGGCTCAATCGATTCTTTGAGGAAGAGTTCGACTTACCGAAAAAAGACTACGCTGGCTGTCTTGGTTTGTCCTCGTTGCTGAACTTGAAGTCGGTTCTCTCCGATATAAACAACACGATCACTCTCAAGCTCGCACTTGGCCTAGTGGAATGGGCTGCCGAACAGTTTAAACTGGATGAGGCAACCACAGTGCAATTGCATAGAAGTGTTTTAGAGGCCAAGCCAAACTCCAACGGATTCGACGTGTGGCTTGGTTATCCGGTTGCTTTTGTCGCTGAAGTGAAATGCAATATTCCGGTAAATGGAGGAAGCAAATATGGCGCGCGGCAACGGCAAGGAATAGTTGCTGACATCAACGCGTTGCTTATTGGTAAGCGGAAAGCGTCAATGATGACAAGCGGTATTCCAAAAATAATGGCCTTTCTTGATCTTCCAGAGATTCGTGCTGCCAATGAACATTTGTTGAAGACAGATTTATCCCTGTTTAACAAGCTTGTCTTTTTGCTGCCTGGTCAAGCACCGACCAGCTCAGACCATGTCCATGGTGTGTACATCAACATCGAGGCGTGACCTGGGCATACGATGACTGACTGGAGCAAGTCTTCCAGCTCGTATTTACGATCTAATTTGGCGAATAAAAATTCAGCTGATGGCCAATTCGCGGTCTAGTTGCAAATTTTTTCTGTAGGCCGATTGTCGTCCTAATACAACTCAAAGCGCGCAGTAGCGGTGCGCGTGCTGGTACTACTTGATTACATCCGTGCATGCAAAGGTCGATTCTGACGCTATGTTAAATATAGCTGCTGTCAGGCTCGGGGCGGATCGCCGCATTTTCACTTCTGCATTGCAAAAGCCACCAGTCCAATCACCGATCCCGTATGCGCGGGCTAGCGCACCAGCTTCCAGTCGCTTGCATGGGCTTGGGCATACGCGGCGGCTTCGCTGCGGTTGTCTTGCTGCCAGGGGTGAAAGTCGCGCTTCATGTAGGCCATCAAGGGCTTGGCGGTTAGCCACGCCCAGCCACCACCCCGCGACGGGCGGCCAAAGTAAAACTGCGCGGCGCTGAGCCAGGTGCTGGGTTTGAACAGCGTGCCGTCGTGCCACAGGTTGTTGGTGGTCTGGCGCAGGCTGTCAAAGAAAAACTGAAAACTGGCAAACAAAAACCAGCGCACCCGCCACCTGTAATTGCCACCTACCGCCTGGTACAGGTCAAACGCCACGGCTTTGTGCTCCGTCTCTTCCAGCGAATGCCAGCACCACAGCTTGCGCATATCGGGCGAAGCCTTGGCCAGCATTTCGGGGTGCTTCAAGTTGATGTGGGCAAACACAGCGGTGTAATGCTCGTACGCGGCGGTGAGGGCCAAATGGTGACGTGGGCCAGCCAAGTGGCCGCGCGTGTTGAAGCGTCACCAAATACGCGGCTCCACATGATTTTTCAGGCCCTGTTGTTCCAGCACGGCGTTGTATTGGGCATGCACGTGGCGGTGCGTGGCTTCTTGCGCTGCAAAGTCGGTGCACTGTTGGCGCAGATCGGCATGTTCAGGGCCCTGTGGCAGCAGCGCCAAGGTGTTTTTCACGGAGTCAATAAACAGCTGCTCCCCGGCAGGAAAGCTCATCGACATGGCGTTGTAAAACGCGGTGCGAAACGCGTCGCCACCAAACCAGTGGCGCTCAAAGCCTTTGGATAAATCGACCTCCAGTTTGCGGATGGCCAAGTGCGGGGTGGGGTGGGTACTTTGCATACGCTGAAATATACCGAGATTTATGCATGCTGGGCAGCCCCGGGTTTGAGGAAGAATTGGTGCGCCTGGCTTGGGGCAGGTTGGCGGATGCGTAGCGGCTTCATGTTGGCCTCAAAGACGCCGCCGGGCAGAATCAAAGGCAAAATATATGCTATGTATTACGTAGCTGCTCCCACGATATTCTAAAGGGCTGCAGACTGATTGATGCCTTAAAAACAGGTCAAAGTGACCGTTTTGGAGCGCTGAAATGGCGCTAGAGCCTTGGAAAACGGGTGGGAACGGGAAATCCGCCCGTTTTTGAGCCGTTTTTAGGTGCTTATCGCGCTGTAGCTCTTTAGAATATCGCGGGAGCAGCTATCTAATAAATAGCGTTCACTTTGCCTTCGCAGATGGCTGTTGTGGCTAGTAATGCTGAAAAATCGGTCAATTCCGCGCCCAATAGTCGCCGGATACAGCGCAAAAGGGGTCAGAGCAAAATTTCGTATTGGCGTTTCGTGCTCCGGCGAGGTGGTCGTCCTGAATTTTGATCTGACCCCATTTGCTTCAGCACCATAGATACCTAAAACTAGGCTTCATTGGCCATCACAGGCACTTGGTGGTGCAACAACACCTCGCAGCCACTGGCAGACGACGCGATAGCCGCTTCGCACACCTCCAGGTTCGCCAATCCCCATCGGCCATCGTGCAAGGTGGGGGCCTGGCCCAGGCAGGCTTCATAGAGCTCGTCCAACACCAGGTCACGCGGGCTCCGGTCAACTGGCAAGGCAATCTCTTGCACGCCTTGAGCGGAGTGGATGCGCAGGCCTTGCGGGGTTTGGCGGATGTCGCCGCCTTCGCAAGTGACAACGGTGAGGCCAAAGAAGGGCTGGTGCGGGGCGCTGGGGGGGATGGCACCGGTGGCGCGCGCTTGCTTGGCCTCTAGCTCGGCCTGTGCCGACGTGGGCAGCGTGGCGCGGGTGAGCCAGCGGCGCTGGCCGGGTGGCTGGTGAAAGCCCCACTCGGAGATGTCAAAGCACAGGTCCATGCTGGACAGGCCGCCGTAGCCGTTGTACACCGCTGTGGCTGCAGGGCCGCCCTGGCCAAAGTCCAAAAAGACGCTGTGCGCACCGGTGGCGGGGCGCTGGGCGTCCCAGTCGAAGCTGCGGGCCTTTACGCTGTGCGCCATGCCGCCGCACAGCAGGCGCAATATGTCGAATTGGTGCGCGCCTTGGCGAAAGGTGACTCCGCCGCCTTGCACGCTATCGAGCTCGTCGGGCCTGCGCGGGCGGTAGATCCAGTCGCTAAAGCACCAGGTGTTGACCATGCGCACCCTGCCCAGCTGGCCGCTGGTGATGATGTGGTGCATGGCCTGGATGGGTGCGTCGAAGCTGTGGGAGTGGCCTACGACCAGGTTGACGCCAGCGTCTTTTGCGGCGCTCACCATGTGCTGGGCTTGTGCCAATGAGACTGCCATGGGCTTTTCGATCAGCACATGTTTGCTAGCGGCTACTACTTGCAGCACATGCTCTGCATGCAGGGGCGTGGGGGAGGCGATATAGACGGCATCCAGCGTGGCGGTGTCGAGCATTTCAGTGAGAGATGCGTAGCCTAGAGCGCCTGTGGATTGCGCGATACGCTCTCGGATAGACAGTACGGGGTCGCACACCGCTGCCAATGTGAAACCTGCGTGCTTTTGGATGGCGGGCAGGAAGGCCTGGCCTGCTGCGCCCAGGCCGACGATACCGACGCGGTGAACAGGCGCGGTCATTTCGACTTCTTGGTCACCGTCTCTTCGTACATCTTGCTCCACTTGGCCTGCATGGCCAGAGCTTGCACGGGGTCGATGAATTTCACCGGTACGTTGGTAAACGGGGTGTCAATTTTTTTGCTGCTGGGTATAAAGCTGGCTTCCGCCAACAGCTTTTGCCCGTCGCTGATCATGAATTCATAGAACAACAGGGCGGCGTTGGGGTTGGGTGATTTTTTCAGAATGGCGATGGAGCTGGCCTGGCCTATCAGGGGTTGCAGCATATGGCCCTCAATGGGCGCGCCTTTGATCTTGAGCTGCTCGGGGTTCCAGCTGTACACCGTGAGGGCCATGGGCACCTCGCCTGAAGACACCAACATGGTCAGCAGAGAGTGGCCCTTGCGCACCGAGATGCCGTTGGTGGCCACAATTTGGTTGAACAGTTTCAAGCCTTGCTCTTCACCCAGTTGGCCCATCAGGTTGCCAAACCACACCAAGTTATCGCCTTCGATGCCGAGCTGGCCTTTCCATTTCGGGTCGAGCAGGTCTTGGTAGGTTTTGGGCAGGTCTTCTTTTTTGACCTTGTTGGTGTTGTAGGCCGCCGTCCAAATATCCAGCGTGATGCCCACCCATGCCTTGTGCGCGGGCACGGCGGGAGTGTGCAGGTCTTGGTGAAAAGGCGAGCGCACTTCCTGCAGCAGCTTTTCCTGGTGCGCGGCCTCGCTCTCGGGGGAGTTGTTTTGCATCACGTCCACCACCGAACGCCCAGCGCGCGCCTCAGTGACGACGCGCTGCAACACAGCCTCCGAGCCTGCGCGCCAGGGCTTGACCTTGATGCCGTACTTTTTGGTAAACGCGGCCATCACGATGGGCAGGTTGGGGTACACATGGTAGACCGTGAGGTCGCCTTCCTTTCTGGCCGCTTCTACCAGTTTGGCATGGCGGTCTGCGCCGGTGTACAGCGCCATGTCGTTGGTCTGCGCGTAGACCGTAGAGGCTGCGATGCACCAGGCCGCTGCAATGCAATGCAAGAAGAGTTTTTTCATGGCTTTCAATCCTGTCTTGACAAGTTAACGTGCCGCAGCCTTCAGTGCTTTGCGGCGCAGGTATTCAAAATTAATCGTGTACTGCTCGGGCCGGGTAATGTCCTTGTTCAGCTTTTGCACGCGGTCGGGCGCAAACTGCTCACCGATGCCGCCGCCTGCTTGCGCCGCTAGCTGGATCTCGCAAGCGTTCTCCAGCATGATGGCCAGAATGACGGACTCGTCGATGCTGGCCCCTACCACCGCAATGCCATGGTTGCGCATCAGTACGGCTTTGCACTGGCCCAGGGCAACGGCCACGCCAGCGCCCATGTCTTGCGAGCGGATCAAATCAATCGTGTCGGTGAAATACGGTAGGCCATCGGCAAAGGCCACTGCGGGTTGGCTGATGGGCTGCAAAGCTTTGCCGGTGGCAGACAGCGCCACAGCATAGGTGGGGTGGCTATGAATGACGCTGTGCACATCGGGCCGCGTTTTGTAAATCTCGGAGTGGATAAACACTTCGCTGTGCCTGCGGCCACCGCCAGAGACTTTTTCGCCCGCCAAGTTGCACACCACCATGTTCTCCATGGTGATCTCGTCCAGACCAAAGCTGTGCGGCTTCATGTAAAAATGCAGCGGGTCGCCCGGCACACGCACCGAGATGTGGCCACGGGTCAGGTCGCCCTGGCCTGCGGCCTCCAGCACCTTTCCGGCGTCGATGAGTTTTTGTCGGAGTTCTGGGTGTGACATGGTGTGTGCAGCTAAGGGGGTGAATAGGGTTTACTCGAAAATTTTCGACAGATCAGGCGCAATCGGCGAGAAGCGCGCGTGGGTGCGCATCATGAAGCTGGTAAAACCGTCGCTGTTGTGGTGCTTCTTTTTTTCGTTGGGCAGGTCGATGCGCACATTGCGCACCGGGTCGCGCACCAGGGCCATGGGGTCTTGGCCTTGCTCAATTTTCTTCAGTTCACGGCGCAGGGTGCGGCGGTACAGGGCCACGCCCCGGTCGGTGGAGGCCAGGTTCTCTTTGCTGCGGTCGGCGATAGCGCCTTGCGATATCCAGGCCATCATGTCTTGGCCGTCCACGTTGTCCATGATGTAGTTGCCCTGCGCGTCCTGGTAGGGCACTTCGTAGGTGTGCACCTTCTCCAGCAGATGCGGCGGCACTACCGCGCCGTGGGGCGGCATATAGGCGGTGTACCACAGGTGCAGGGTGTGCGTGTCGTCCACCGGCACGCGAATTTGAAAGGCGTAGTAGCGCGACTTTTCGTCGCCATTGCCCACCGCCAGCATATTGGGGAAGACGATGGGGTGGCCCACCTTCCAGTCGTCATCGTCTTCGCTGTGGCCTTCCAGCAGGCGGTGTTTGGTGATGCCAAACTCAAACTCTTTGAAGTCAATTTTGGTGTGGTGCGCACTGATGGCCACCTTGATGCCCTCTTGCTCTTTTTGAAACTCATGCTGGTGGCCGTGCAGCCACTCGGTGTGGATCGGGTCCAGCGAGTTCTCCATGATCTGCAGCCAGTTGACGGGCAGCACCACACGGCCCAGCATGCGGATCGCGCCCTCCACTACAAAACCGTCAAAGCGCGGCAGCAGCGGAGCGGGCAGGGGGCCCATATAGGCAAACAGCACGCCGCCGAGTTCTTGCACCGGGTAGGCATCGGTCGCGACCTTGTCTCTGAAGGCGCAGTTATCGGGCTCATTCGGTTGGTTCAGGCACTTGCCTTGCGCGCTGTATTCCCAGCCATGGTAGGGGCAGCGGATACCGTTTTGGGTGGGTATGCCAAAGGCGAAGGATGCGCGGCGGTGCGGGCACTGCTCGGCTATCAGGCCCAGGCGGCCTTGGCGGTCTTTGAACAGCACCAGGTCTTCGCCCAGCAGGCGCACGCGCCGGGTCCAAGCGTTTTTCATGTCCTCTGCCGCCGCCATGGGCTGCCAGTAGCGGCGCATCAGCTCGCCCATGGGCGTGCCTTTGCCTACCTGGGTCAATATCTTGTTGTGTTCTTCGCTTTCCACGTCGTTTTCCTTATGCTTTAGGGCTGCAGCCCAATAAAATGTTGCGGGAGCAGCTATTTTTTATATAGCTAATTGAAAGTGCATTACTCGGGCTTGATACCCGCTTTGTCCACCACGGTAGCCCAGCGGGTCAGCTCGCCCTTCACCAGATCTTGCAAACGCTGTGGGTTGCCGCCCGCTACGTTCAAGCCTTGGCGTGCCATGCTCTCGCGCACTTCGGGCAATTGCAGCAGGCTGTTGAAGTCGGCGTTGAGCTTGGCCACAATCTCGGGCGGTGTGCCTGTGGGGGCGAGCACGCCGTACCAGGTTTCCACCACCACGTTGGACAAGCCCAGCTCTTTGAGCGTGGGCACATTGGGGTAGGCGCTCGAGCGCTCCGGGCTCATCAGGGCCAACATGCGCAGCGCGCCGTTGTTCAAATGGGGCGACGCAGTTTGCAGTGCCACCACGCTGGCCTGCACATGGTTGCCAATCAAATCAGTGAGTGCACCGGCCGAGCCTTTGTAGGGTACATGCAGCAAACGCAGGCCGCCCTCTTGCGCCAGCAGCTCCATGGTCAAGTGCTGGGGTGAGCCTGCGCCAGGGGTGGAGTAGGTGAGGTCGCCAGGTTTCTTTTTGGCCGCCTCGGTGAAGTCTTTAAAACTCGTGAGCTGTGACTTGCCCGACGTGACCAAACCCAGCGCACTGGTGCCCAGCAAAACCACCGGTGTGAAGGCCTGCGCAGGCGAGTAAGGCAGCTTGGTTTGCAGCGCCGGAAAGGTTGCATGCGCCGTGGCCGTTACCAACAGCGTCAAGCCGTTGGGCGCAGCCTTAGCCACCTGCGTGGTGCCAATGGCCCCGCTAGCCCCAGCGCGGTTATCGGTAATCACCGACACCTTCCAGCGCTCTGCCAGCTTAGGCCCTAGCAAACGCGCCAACAGGTCAGCACCGGTGCCGGTGGTAAAGGGCACGACCAAGGTGACAGCACTGGATGGGTACGCGCCTGTTGGGGCAGCAGACGCTGGTGCAGGAGCCTGCGCCCAGGCTTGGGTGCCTAGCAGGGAGAGGGCAATGATCAGGCGGCGTTTATGCATAAGTTAGGCTCAGATTGAAAAGAGGGGGAAATTCGGACTTGACCGGACGCAGAGGACGCAAAAACTCGCAAAGGACGCAAAAAAAGAAAAAATGAAAAAATGAAAAAACCAAGATCAAACGGAATATGACAACCCATTTCCCTATTTCCTTTTTCTCTTCTTTTGGTTTTCTTTTGCGTCTTTTGCGTAACCTTAGCGTCCTCTGCGTCCTGTCTTCTTCTTCATCGCATTTTCTGCGCTTTGCGTTTCCATAAATCCCAAGGCCGATCCACCTGGGTGTAGTTCACCTCGGCAGAGTTGCGCGCTTCGTCCTCCGACAAATACACCGGCTCACCCAGACGCATCGACTCGGCTTGCAAGCGGGCATTGCCCTCGGCGTAGATGGCGCGAAACACCACCTGTTTAATCGACACGCCCACCACCACATTGCCATGCCCGCGCAAGAGCGCCACGGTTTGTTGGCCCAGGGTATTGGCCAAGGCCACGCCCAAGGCCTGGCTGCGGATCAGCATGTCGGACGACTCGCCCACGGCATCGCGGATTTCAAACACAGGCACGCTTGAGCCCAAAAAGCCGCTCATATGGCAGATGGGGCGCAGGCGCGCGCCCGTCACGCCAAAGGGGATGATGGACGGCGAGTGGCTGTGCACGACGGCCACTACATCCGGCCGCGCTTTGTAGATGGCGCTGTGGATAAAGCGTTCCAGGTACGACTTGCGGTTTTGTGCATCGTGCACTTCGCTTTCAAAGTCGCACTCCACAATGTCCTCGGCACTCACCATGGCTGGGGCCATGCTGCGGGCGATGAGAAAGCGGTCTGCGCGCTGGTCATGCCGCACACTGACGTGGCCAAAACCGTCGAACACGTTTTCGTTGGCCAAGATATGGTTGGCGCTGACCAGGTCGTCAATCAGTGCGGCAGATGGGGCTGCGGAGGAGGCGAGGCTCATAGGATTTGATTCCAGATAAAAACAAATTATTTAGTTAAAAACAAGCGGTTCCAGTGTTGGTTCCACTTATCGGCTTCGTCCACCACCAGGCCAGACTCGGTGAGTACGTAGTTGAAGTTGGTCAACTCGGTTTTCACTTTTTGGTTGGCTGGCGGACGGCCCATGCCGTTGAGGAGTTGCTGCGCCTCGGGCGAGATAAAGTAGTCGGCCAGCAGCGCCGCTGCATGCGGGTGCGCTGCATTGCGCGCCACGGCTACGCCTTGCGGGCGTGCCAGCGTCGGCTCCATAGCCACCCAGTCAATCGGCGCACCGCGCTGTTTGAGCGACTGCGCGTTAGAGTTATAGATGGTGAGGCCCACCTGCACCTCGCCTGCGGCGACCATCTGGGCCAGCAAAATATGGCCCTTGCGCACATCGGGTTTTTGCTCGGCCAGCTTACGGAAAAATGCCATGCCCCGGCTCTCGCCCATGGCGTTGACCAAACCGGCCATCCATTCGGCGTCGGTGGCTTCAATGCCAATGCGGCCTTTCCACTTGGGGTCTAAAAAGCCTTCGTAGTGTTTGGGCAGCTCTTCGACTTTGACTTTTTGGGTGTTATAGGCCACCACAAAAAAGTTCACGCGGCTGGGCATCCACTGCCGATGTTTGGG
>JAYVDN010000395.1:0-7152 GCA_043749385.1 Polaromonas sp. | reverse complement strand
AAAATCCGAATGTACGGGTGCAATCTCTTACCTATCGATGCCAGCATGAAGTGCCCACTTGGCATTAAGGGGGGTGTCCATGTACGTGCTTCCAGCCCGTTGCTCTTATCGGGTGGCGTAGGCACTGCGCCGTAGCAGCGCGCTTTCACAGGGCTGCTGCTCTTTTCACGCGACCATGGTTCCCTCTGGCATTGGGCTACATAAAACAATGTTAAATCAGTCTCTAGCCCAGCAGAATATTGCGTAAGCAGCTATAAATAATGTAGCCATCAAACTGCTACTGATAACCAATGCAAGTCATATGCCGCGTCAAACTGTTTAAATCAATCAAGCCGCAAAAACTGCGGTTAGCTGGATGTAATCTGCGTGCAATATCCGCCATGGATATCATTCCCTGCTTAAGTAAAAAATCAAAAATTGAATCAACCAGACGGCTTATGGTCTCAAAAGATCTATGCTTAAACCGCATCTGCAAGCTTATTTTTCAAGGTTTGCGGGATATATTACGTATTCTGCCGCGTGCATCACGCGGAGCAGCTTCGTCAGTAAAAGAACACTTTGGAGAAATTAATGCAAAAAAGTACATTCGTTGGCCTTACCGTCTTGTATGCCAGTGCGTTGCTCATTGGGTGCGCAAGTACAACTGATCCAAACAGCGTTGGTACAGGGCGTTACCTACAGTTCTTCTCTCGCGATGGCCGGGTAATCGTCGAGATGGATACGCACATGTCAGGCATGATGAACTGTCCAAATCAGGCCTATCACTCAATCCAAAGCAACCCCACTATGGCGAGCCTGACGAAGTGCTCGAACCAGTCCTTCGCCGGCGTTTTGCCGTTCAGTTTCCTCGCACATCGCAGATTAAACGAGTCCGACGGTTACAGACCTTCGTCGCCCTACCTCACTCGCACCTCCACCAGCCAGCTGTGCACGACGATACGTCAGGACACCAGCAAGATGGAGAAGACATTCATTGTTGAAGACAACTGCCATGATTCATCCCCGACAACGGTTTTGCCATCGCGGGGAACCAGTGGCGGCGCAGGCCAGAGTCCCGCAGCATCCTCACCGGCGGTCGCAGAGAGTCTTCGCCAGCTTGATCGGCTAAAGCGTGACGGGTTGATCTCGGAGGAAGAATACAACTCTAGACGAAAGTCAATTCTAGATCGCCTCTGACACGCGGGCCACTCAAAGGTCGAACCCGGTTTTTTTGACGGAGCTGAGTGCAAAGACTGACGGTGTTTTTGGTGGAGTTGGCGGTCTTTATTTGCCCTATGTTGCTCCTGTTGGCTATCTCGGGCAACTTTGCAACTGATTGGAAGTTCATCGCTCTAACCATTGTCGGTTTTGTAGTTTCACTTTTTGTATGGATCAAACTTCGCAATATCAAGTGAACGAGATTTATGGTATTTTCAGTTCCCGTTCACTATCAATTTAGAAGCTGCTCCCGCAATATTCCATTGATCTAGCGGTCGATTTACCTTAAAAAATTCACAAGCGCGGGTCTTGAACGCTATGTCAATCGAAACCTCAGTATTGGCGGCAGAGCGTGCGCTATGGGTATGCGCCCCAATAAGAGCAGCGGGCTGGAAGCGCGGAGCTCTTATTGGGGATTAGAAGCATCGGCTGTCCGAGGGCAGCGAGTTCCGATGCTTTCCCCAAAAGCGAGCACTGCACAGGCTCCCCGCGAAGCGGGCCGCAGCTCGGGGCGCATACCCATAGCGCACGCTCTGCCGCGAAACCGCGAGGTCTGAGAGCAGGCAGTTCCGGCACACTACCTTGACAGCCCCAGTTGCACGCGCATGGCATCCTCTACCGCCAGCATATCGGTCTTGGTCAAACTGCCCACCAGATTGCTCAGCCTGGCTTTGTCTGCTGCCATGATTTGGTCGGCCATCACCTTACTTTGCTGGCCCGCTACGGACACCAGCGCCTCGCCGGGGTAGATGCGCGTGGTGCTGCTGGTCAGCGGCAGCACGATCACGCGGGCTAAGTTGCGGTTGGCTGCGTCATTGCTGACGATTACTGCGGGGCGGGTTTTTTGCACTTCACTGCCGATAGCGGGGTCAAACTGCACCCACCATACCTCACCGCGCTTCATTGGCCATGTCCCCGCTCAATGCATTGCACCACTCTGTGGCCTGCACCTCGCGCTGCTTGTCAGCCGCCATGGCCCGATAGCCACCGTCAAGGCTGCTGTCGAGCACCAAGGGCTTTAGCAAATCCTCAATAAACTGGCTCATCTTGCGCTTGGCCACCGTGCGGTACAGCCCGTCATATACCGCCTCATCCAAGGTGATGGTCATCCGTTTGTGCATAGTAAACCTCTAAAGCGTTATGCGTATAACGTATTTTACTGGATTTGCAGTGACCAGTTTTAAGAACCGGCGAAGCTACAAAAGCAAAAACTAGCTCGCATCCAGCGCAGTGCGCAAAGCCTGCAAATACGCCTCAAACTCCTGCAAATCATTGTGCCCAGCCTTGGGTATCAACACCAACTTGGACGCAGGAGCCAGCAGATGCAAGGCTTGACTGTGGCTGGGCGCTATCAAGGTGTCGGCCTCGCCGTGGATGAGCACTAGCGGGTTGCGCATCTGCGCCACCGCCTCATGCGTGCGCAGCGGGTAGCGTAGCAAGGCTTGCGGAACGATGGGGTAATGGGTGGCGGCTATGGCCTGCATGCTTTGGTAGGCTGAGACGAGGATGGTTGCGTCGGGCGCCCTGCCTGCTTGGGCTAGCTCTACGCTGAGGCCGGCGGCCAAGGCAGTGCCTAAAGAGCGGCCCAAGAGCACCCACTTCTTACTTTGGTATTGCGGCGCAAAGTGTTGCCACACGGCGCGCACGTCGGCGCGCAGCTGGGCTTCTGACTCAATCTGCCCGGTGCTTTTGCCGTAGCCTCGGTAGTCCATCATCAACAGGTCAAAGTTGGCGCGGCGGTAAAAATCCGGGTTACTAAACCATGTACTCAAATCACCGCCATTACCATGCAAGAAGAACACTACGCCCTTGGGCTGTGGCAGCTGTAAATGCAGCACCGAGAGCTGCGCGCCGGGTACCTCTACCTTCACCTCTTGCATGCCTAGCTGGCTAGCCAGCGGGTAGTTGGAGGCCAGCACGCTGGGCTGGAAGAGCAGCTTTTCTTGGTAGAACCACAACCACGCCATGGCTGCGGCATAGAGGGTGGCTAGCGAGGCCAGTACAACGAGAATTGCAGTTTTCATGGATGCCATTGTGCCGCAATGGCAGCAACAGCAAGCTTCTAGCGGAAAACAGATGCTATGCAATAAGTAGCTGCTCCCGCGATATTCTATTGGTCTACAGGCTTATTTGTATCTTGAAAACGGGTCAAAATCACCATTTTTGGGCCTCGCAAAAGCTCCGGGGGCTGGAAAATGGGTTGAAAACCGCAAACTTACCGATTTTTGAGTCGTTTTTAGGGTTCATATCGGGCTGCAGGCCAATAGAATATCGCGGTAGCAGCTACTAAATACGTAGCGCTTAGATTTAGTTTTCGCCTTTAGCCGCGCGCAGCCGCGCAACCGTTGCCTCCACATCGCGCCAAGCTGGCGCTGCGGGTGCGTAGCGGCTGCGCATGTACGCTGTGAGCATGGCTATTTGCGTGTCGTCCAGGCTGTGGCGGAAAGCGGGCATGAAGCCGATGTCTTGGCTGGCGGGCTCGCGCAGGCCGTGCAATATCGTGCGGATGAGGTTGTCGGGGCGCTCGCTGTGCAGGTTGCTGTTCAAGGCCAGCGGGGTGTTGACTCCTAGCAGCTTGGGGCCGTCGCCGTCGTGGTGGCAGGAGGCGCAGGCACCGTTGAACATGCGCTGGCCTGGGCCTAGCAAATCGGTAGCTGATTTTTGTGCTGCCAGCACTACCTGTTTGGCGCGCTCGGCGCTCTCGGCCTCTGTGACGGGCGGCGTGAATGACGCCAGGTAGGTGGCCATGGCCTGGATGTCTTCGCCCTGCACATCGGCCAGCTCTTTGACGATGCTGCCCATGGGGCCTGCTGCTATGCCGTGCTGCTGGGTGTGCCCGGTGCGCAGGTAGCGGTACAGCTCGGCGGCATTCCAGGGCACGGGGGCGCGGGAAAGGGCGGTGAGGGCGGGGGCCTCCCAGCCATCGATGACAGCACCTGCCAGATAGGCTGGGCCGCCCTGCTCTGCGCCCAGCGCGTTGCGTGAGGTGTGGCAGGCACCGCAGTGGCCCAAGCCGTTGACCAGGTAGGCGCCTCGGTTCCACTCGGCGCTTCGGTTGGGGGTGGCTACAAAGGGCGAGGGGTCGTGGTGCAAGGCGTTCCAGCCTGCCATCAAGGCGCGCTGGTTGTAGGGGAAGGCCAGCACTGTGGTGGGCGGCTGGGCGCGCACGGCGGGCTGGTCCATCAGGTAGGCGTAGAGGGCGGTGAGGTCGTCGTCAGACATTTTGGCATAGGCGGTGTACGGAAACGCAGGGTACAAAAAATGCCCATCGCGCGAGATGCCCTCGCGCATGGCGCGCTGGAAGGCGCTGAATGACCATTTGCCGATGCCGGTGTCTGGGTCGGGCGTGAGGTTGGTGCTGTAGACCTTGCCAAAGGGCGTCTCCATGGCGCGCCCTCCTGCGTTGGGCGTGCCGCCGGGCGCGGTGTGGCAGCCTATGCAGTTGCCTAAAGCGGCCAGCTCGCGGCCTTTGTCGATGGTGGACTGTTTGTACGGCGAGCTTGCGCTGTGCTGCACCGGCGCGATGGACGCGCGCCAGCCTAGCAGTGCGGCGGCCATGCTGAGCACGCCCGCCAGCAATGCCCCGGCTTTGATCCACGCGCCTCTGGGCTGGGGCCACACGGCTGTGCTGGGAACGCTGGGGCGCTCTGGCGTTTGCGGGGGCGTTGGCTTGCTCTGCGCAGCGTGCGCCAGCGTATCGGGCGCAGCTTGCGGTGTGGGGTTCAGCGCTGCACGCACCACCTCGGCGGTAAACGGTGGCTGGCGAAAACGCACACCCGTCGCATCGAAGATGGCGTTGGCGATGGCCGCCGTGCCGGGCACTGACGACGACTCGCCTGCGCCCAACGGCGGCTCGCCCGGGCGCGGGATGGACACCACCTCGATCACCGGTACGTCTCTGAAACTCAAGATCGGGTAGCTACCCCACTCCAGGTTGGCCACCGTGTTGGTTTGGGGGTTGAGCTTAACCTCTTCGTGCAGCGCGCGGCTGGTGGTTTGCACCACGTTGCCGTGGATCTGGTGCTGCACGCCTGCGGGGTTGATTTGCGCGCCCGCATCGTGGCCCACCACCACGCGTTTGACATGCACTTCGCCGGTTTTGCGGTTCACCTCTACATCGGCCACCCACGCCGCCCAGGCTGCGCCAAAGCCGGGCCACTTGCTGTGCACATACCGCGCGTAGGCGACGCCTTGGCCTTGCACTATGTCTGCACGCTCGCCGGGCAGTGCAGGCTGTTGCTGCGGCTGGGTGTGCACCTGCCAGCCAGCGCGTGCGGCGGTGGCGCGCACCAGATCGGCGGCGCGCGGCTCTTGCAGGTAGCGCAGACGAAACTCTACGGGGTCTACGCCCGCAGCAGTGGCCAGTTCATCGATATACGACTCGTGCGCAAACGAGTTGGGCAGGGCCGACACGCCGCGCAGCCAGGATGCGCGCAGCATGGGGGCCATGTCGTTGACGGTGACGCGCAGGTTCTGGTAGTCATACGGCGGGCGCGCGGTGCGGTCGCCCATCTCGTAGGCTTGGGCTACAGGTTCTATGGTGCGGGTGAGCAGCAGGGCCAGGGTAGGCGAGCCGTTGGAGGGATAGGAGGTTTCAAAATCATAGGCTGCTACGCTGCCATCCGCATTGAGCCCGCCGTTAACCTGCATGAGCTGCGCCGCACCCTTGGGCTCCCAGGCGTTCTCCTGCTCGCGGGTGAGCTGCACGCGCACGGGGCTGCCCACGGCACGCGACAGCAGGGCGGCATCGGCTGCCACGTCGTCCGCGCAGTTGCGGCCATAGCAGCCTGCGGCCTCCATGCGCACCACGTTGATCTGCACGTCGGTAAGACCGGTCAGTTGTGCCAGATCAGCGCGCAGCACATGCGGGTTTTGGCTGCCGGTCCATACCGTCATGTGGTCGGCATGCCAGTCGGCTACCGCGCAGGACGGGCCGATGGAGGCGTGCATTTGGTAGGGCCACACATAGTTGCGGGCCAGGGTTTGCGCTGCAGTGCTCAGGGCACCGTCTACATCGCCTTGGTCAATCAGCTTGCGCTGCGTGGCGGGGTTGTTGCGGATGGCGTTTTCAAGGCTGTCCATGTTTTGCAAGCCAGGCCAAGGCTTCCAGTGCACGCGCAGCTCGCGCATGGCCTGCTCGGCATGCTCTTCCCGCTCGGCCACTATGCCTACAAAATCGCGCTGCACCACCACCGCTACGATGCCGGGTATGTGTGCAATGGACGCCTCGTCCACCGACTCCAGCGTGTTGCCGATAAAGTCGCCATGGTCTGCCCCCGCATACGGCGGCCGCACCACGCGGCCGTGCAGCATGCCGGGCACGCGCATGTCGTGCACAAAAACCAGTTCACCCGTGACCTTGGCAGGGATGTCCACCCGAGGGACGCTGGTGCCGACGATGCGGTAGTCTTCTGGCGATTTGACCGGGGTGCTTAGCTGCAACTCGAGCGCCACATGCTGCTGCGCCAGCAACTGCGCATAGGGCACACACCGCATCGGGTTAGCAGCGTCGTGCACCACGCCATCGCGCACTTGCACAGCGGCAATGTCCACCTGTAGCACCGCTGCCGCGCGCGCCACCAGCCACACGCGGGCCTGCGCGGCTGCATGGCGCAAGGGCACTGCGTGTATTTGCAATGAGGTGCTGGCAATGGTGGCGCCTTGGTTGGGCGCACGCGCCGTGTCACCCAGCACCATGTTCACGCTGCCCAGCGCCACATCCAATTCCTCCGCCACAATCTGCGCCAGCGCCGTGCCAATGCCGGTGCCCAAGTCCACATGGCCGCTCAGGGCCGTCACGCTGCCGTCGTCCCACACGGCTACCAGTATCTCTACGCCTTCGGCTGGATTGCCACTGACCACAGCAGGCTGGCCTTTGACGGACGCGGGCGCGGGCGCAGGCTGGCGCGTGACGATGAGCACACCTTGCGCGGCATGAAAGTCTGCGCGCGTGAG
>JAYVDN010000394.1:0-3088 GCA_043749385.1 Polaromonas sp. | reverse complement strand
TACGTGGACTTGATCGAGTCTTTGAAGTAGCGTGGTAGCGCCGGTTTCGCGGGGCTATCGCACAATCCCCTGCACACGCAGCTGATCGATTTGCTCGTGGGTCAGCCCCATACTGGCCAACACCGCATCCGTGTCTTGCCCCACATCGGGCGCATTGCGCACATGCGCACCCGGTGTGCGCGACAGCTTGGGCACGATACCCGGCACACTCACTGTAGTGCCATCGTCCATCTGCACAGAGCTCAGCATGCCGCGCGCCTGGTAGTGCGGGTCGGCGGCAATGTCGGCCACGGTGTAAATACGGCCTGCGGGTACCGATGCTGCGTCTAGCACTGCCAACACCTCGCTCACACAGCGGCTGGCGGTCCATCCGCCAATGGCACCGTCCAGCTCTTGCACGCGCGCTACACGGCCCGCATTACTTGCCAGCTGCGCGTCATGGGCCAAGTCAGTGCGGCCAATGGCCACCATCAGGCGCTTGAAAATACTGTCTCCATTGCCCGCCACGATCACATAGCCATCGTGGCAGGCATAGGCATTGGTGGGCGCAATGCCGGGCAGCGCACTGCCTGCGGCCTCGCGCACGGCGCCAAAGGCGCTGTACTCGGGCAGCAGCGACTCCATACAGTTAAACACCGCCTCGTACAGCGCCACATCGATCACCTGGCCGGCGCCCTTGGGCAAACTGGCGGTGACGGTAGCGTGGCGGTGCTGCAGGGCCAGCAAGACGCCAATCACACCATGCAGCGCTGCCAACGTATCGCCGATGCTGACCCCCACACGCACGGGCACGCGGCCCGGCTCGGCAGTGAGGTGGCGCAGCCCGCCCATGGCCTCGGCCACCACGCCAAAACCGGGGCGGTCTTTATAAGGCCCGGTTTGGCCGTAGCCGCTGATGCGCAGCATGATCAGGCTGGGGTTGATCGCCAGCAAATCGTCCGGCCCCAAGCCCCAGCCTTCCATGGCTCCGGGGCGAAAATTTTCCACCACCACATCAGCGCTTTGCACCAGTTGGCGCACGATGGTCTGCGCCTCTTTGCGCCTGAGATCCAAGGCCAGCGACTGCTTGTTGCGCGACTGGGCTTGCCACCACACCGAAGTGCCGTCCTTTAGCAAGCGCCAGGTTCGCAGCGGGTCGCCCGCGCCCGGGGTTTCTATCTTGATGACTTCGGCACCAAAATCCGCCAGTGTTTTGGCCGCAAAAGGGCCTGCGATGAGCTGGCCCAGCTCGATGACTTTAATGCCCGCCAGGGCTTGGGGAGAAACTAGCAAAGCTCAGGCTTTTTTCTTGGCTACTGGTTTCTTTTTCAGCAGCGCATCAAGATTTTTGGTAATTTCGCCTTCAATTTTGTCTTTGAACGCGCCCAGTAGAAAACCCAGCTTGGCATCCAGTACAAAGCTGTCTTTAGTCACCGCCAGTGTACCGTCTACCCCGCTGCGCTTAAAGCCCACGTTGTCCTGGGTTTTTCCTTCTTCGTAGGTGCATTGCATGTCGTATTGGGCCTCCACCTGCTCGGCCCATTTGAACGCAATTTTGCGTGCCTCTGGCATGCCCAAATCGTGCTTGCGTTCAACGTGAATGTCTGCCATGGTGTCTCCTGCATGGGGGATTATCGTGAGGGAATATTACCAGAGGCCAAGGCCTCCCGGCGTTGTTTGCGCGGCATGTCCGCCAGCGTTTTGCAGGCGGCATAGAATTTACTCCAACGCTCTTGGCTGCTACCCGTTTGCTGGGCAAACAGCGCGTCAAACTGCGGCACCAGTTCGTCGTAAGCAGCCAGCGCGCCAAAGCTGGCATTATTGGCCCTGGCTACCCAAGGATCGTAGCCCGGGTGGCCCCCCCACTGCTGTTTGAGTGTTTCATAGTCTTGCTTAAAACTCTTCATCGCTTCAATTTTCATAGCTGCTCCCGCATTATTCTTTGAAGCTGTGGCGTAAATAGCTTCCAATTTTTTACGGGTTACCAAGGTCAATGCGCGAAACTGGGTGCGCCGCCGGTCAAACTGCGCATACTCGGCGCGCGCCGCTTCAGAGGCGAACTTTGCCAACCACTGCGCGCCACCTAGTCGCTCCACCGCGGTGGCAAACGATTCATTGAACATGGTGTCGTCTCTGACGTAGAGCACTTGATGGGACAACTCGTGGAAGATCAGGCGCGCCAGCTCGCCTTCGGGGTAGTTGATAAAGGTGGACAGCAGTGGGTCGCCCCCGGCCCAATTGAGGTAGCCCAGTGTGGAGTAGGCAGGTACGCCATACACATCCACCTCCATGCCCTCGCCTTTTTTGACCTGCGCTTCGCTTTGGGCATCCGCTTCTTTGTAATAGCCACGGTAGCCCACGCAGCCCACTACCGGAAAGCACCATGTGTGCAAGGTAAGCGAAAACTCTGGCGCAGCCACCACATTCCACACCGCTGCGCGGCGTTTCAGATCTGCATAGCGGCGGTAGCTGGCATTGTTGGGCAGTAGCAGCTCGCTCGAGGCGAAATCGCGGATGCGCTGGGACAGCTCCACGCGGCGCTTGGTGTTGTCTGGTAACGCCGCATCGTCCAGCCAGTCTTGCACGGGCTTGGCAGCGTTCATCACCGCCACATGGCCGGTGACGCTTTGCCAGTAGTAGCCCATATTGGCGCAGCCTGCCAAGCCCGCAGCGACGACGCTGAACATCAGCAGTGCCAGCCACACACTTGCGCGGCCCAGCAAACCCCTTTTTTGATGGCGTAGCCGGTAGTCGAGCTTGTGGTTATAGTGGGGCACAGTGCGGCAGATTGAAAAACAACATAAAGGTCAAGTGTACGAAAAACTGCGGCCCAGTGTAGACAGTCGCTGCGTCAACCAGGGTGATACGCAGGTCGTTGTACTCCAACGCCGTGCTCGCAGCACAATTTGCGGCTGAAAATGCCCGCCTCCCATTCATCTATTGGAAACCCCATGCCTCAACAACCCCGGATCTTCACCATTGCGATGGCTGCTGCGGTAGCCACTCTGGCTGGTTGCGGCGGAGGCGCTGACAGCGCCGTGTCCAATGCTTTGAACACCCCTACCTGCACATCGTCCTCTGGCAGCAGTGGTGTGCCACCCACCGCGTT
>JAYVDN010000393.1:0-2215 GCA_043749385.1 Polaromonas sp. | reverse complement strand
GCGCACTTTTGATTTGCGCCTGCGTGACCGCCAGCTGCGCCTCCGCCGCCTTGATCGACTCGCTGCTGGACGACACCAAAGCCCGCGCCTTATCCGCCACGCTCTGCGCCACAAACTGCTTCTCCACCAGCATCTGCTGGCGCTCCAGGTCACGCTGGGCTTCCACCAAATCTACCTTGGCGCGCGACACCGCCGCGTTGCTAGCCGCAATATTGGCCTGCGCTGTCAGCACCGCTGCCCGCGCCGAGTCCAGGTCAGCCTGGGCCGAGCGCACGCGGTATTCAAAGCTCTCGGGGTCGATCAAGGCAATCAACTGCCCGGCCTTGACCTCGGAGTTAAAGTCCACATACAGCTCTTTGATTTGCCCGCTCACCTGCGTGCCCACCGACACTTGGGTAACGGGGTTCACCGCCCCACTGGCCGACACCGTAGCCTGCAAATTGCCACGCTCGATTTTGGCTGTGCGGTAGCTCACCTCATCGGCTTTGGCGCGCTGCGTCCACCACCATGCGCCACCGCCTGCCAGGGCAAGTACGACGGCTCCTGCTATCCAAGTCACTTTTTTCATATTCTGCATTGTATGAATCTGCAAGCCCGCTCGCGTGTCTGGTATGTAAATAGGCCCGAAATCTGCATTTCGCTCCACCAAACTGGCGTTTTGTCGCAAAGGGCTGGCTGGCAACAGCGCTTTGGCCGACATTACGAACATCCCATTTTTTAGGAGTTCTGCATGTTGTCCACCTCTCGCCCGTTTCGCACATCTCGCCTTACGAAAGTCTCCACAGCACTGGCATTTACCGCTTTTTCCATTTGCATGCACAGTGCCGCGCTGGCCGCTGACTTGATCGTCATTGTCAACAACGTGCAGCAAGACACAGGGCAAGTCATGCTCGGTTTGTTCAACAGCCCCGAGGGTTTCCCCAAAACCATCAGCCAAGGCACGCTGGCCCCAGCCAAAGAGCGCAGCGCAACCGGGCAAGTACGCCTGGTCTTCAAAGGCCTGGCACCCGGTCAATACGCCGCCACGGCCTACCACGACCTGGACAGCAACGGCAAACTCAACGCCAACATGATGGGGCTGCCTACCGAACCCTATGGTTTTTCTAACAATGCACGCAGCAATTTTGGCCCACCCGCTTTCAAAGACGCGGCTGTCACGCTGGCCGACCAAGACCTGACGATTGAAGTGACTTTGAAGTAAGGAGCGCTCACCATGTCCCAAGCACCCTTACCCACCATGCAGCGCCGCCGCCTGCTCCAAGGTTTGGCCTGGGGCAGCGCAAGCGCTACTGGCCTGCTCTCTCCATGGGCGCACGCGTTCACCGCCGACCGCGCCACGGCCTTTGCAAGTGCGTCAGCTCCCTTTGACGGCCCGCTCAGCACGACGGCGGGCGTGGGGTTTAACGGCACACTGCAAACTGCCGACATCCCCGTGCGCGGCAAAATCCCTGCCGCCCTGCGCGGCACCTTGTACCGCAACGGCGCAGCCCGCTTCAAGCTGGGCATAACGCGCTATGCGCATTGGTTTGATGGTGACGGCATGGTGCAAGCTTTTAACTTTGAAGGCGGCAAAGCCAGCCATCTGGGCGTGTTGCTACGCACCCCCAAGCTCATTGAAGAAGAAGCAGCGGGCCGCTTTTTGTATGCCGGGTTTGGCACCCCCATGGCCGACAGCCAACCCGTAGACCGGCCCGACATGCTCAACACCGCCAACATCAGCATGCTGGCCATGAACGGCGGGCGCGACCTGTATGCCTTGTGGGAGGGCGGCTCTGCCGTACAGCTGCACCCCAAAACCCTGGCCGTGCAGGGCTTTAAGGCCTGGTCACCCGAGACGGCAGGTGCCCCATTTTCTGCCCACCCACGGCGCTCGCCCGATGGCACGCTGTGGAATTTTGGCTACGCACCGCACAGCGGCAAGCTGATCATTTACGAGATCAACGCCCAGGGCCAGCTCAAACGCCAAGCTGCCATCGCCGCCCCGCAAGCGGATATGGTGCACGACTTTGCCATTACTGAGAACTATCTGGTGTTTCTGCTCATGCCCCTGCACGCCAAGCCCCACGCACCGGCTACCGGCAGCCTGGAGCGCTATGAATGGCGTAGCGAGGCCCCTTTGATCGCCATGCTGGTGCGCAAAAGCGATTTGAGCGCGCGGCACATTGACCTGCCCAACGGCGGCGTATTCCATCTGGGCAATGCGTGGGAAGAAGGC
>JAYVDN010000392.1:0-3417 GCA_043749385.1 Polaromonas sp. | reverse complement strand
CTGGCCAGGGTAGATCAGGTGCGGGTTACGGATCTCGTTCAGGTTCATGCCCCACAGCGCGGGCCAACGCCACGGGCTTTTGAGGAACATGCCGGAGATCGCCCACAAGGTGTCACGCGGCTTGACGGTATAGCTGTCAGGCGCGTTGGGGCTGAGCTCGCTCAGGGCCACGCCCGCTTGGGCTACCTGCTGCGCGGTGGCCTTTTGGGCTGGGGTAGTTACAAACTGGGCCCAAGTGGCCGTGCTGGCTGCGGCCATGACCACCCCCAAGGTGGCTACCCAAATGGTGGAAAATGCTAAACCAGAAATGCGCTTCGTCATGAAAGCCTCTCGCCAAAAAACCTATAATTCACTGTCAATTCTCGAGTTAAGCTGTTGATTTGGCAAGGATAAATGCAAAATTTGTATCCTTAGGTGCCACACAGGCTTGAAAATTAGCGAAAATACGTCAGTTTTGCTGTTCTCTGCGCCTCATAAAGGCATTGCCACCAGCCGTTTAGTCCCCATCTGCCTACTTCTTCTACTTCTTTGACCATGACCGCCGCCAAGCTTTTGCCCATTTTGCGCTACCCCGACCCCCGTTTGCACACCGTGGCCAAACCGGTGGGCCAAATCGACGCGCGTATCCGCCAGCTCATCGACGACATGCTGCTCACCATGTACGACGCCAACGGCATCGGCCTGGCCGCCACCCAGGTGGATGTGCATGAGCGCCTGGTGATCATCGACGTGAGCGATGAGCGCGATGCCCCGCTGGTGCTGATCAACCCCGAGATTACCTGGGCCAGCCCCACCAAAGAGAAGGCCGACGAAGGCTGCCTGAGCGTGCCCGAAATTTACGACGGCGTAGAGCGCAGCATCGCCGTAAAAGTACGCGCCCTGGATGCCGACGGCACCAGCCGCGAGATAGAAGCCGAAGGCCTGCTGGCCGTGTGCGTACAGCACGAGCTGGACCACCTGATAGGCAAGGTGTTTGTAGAGTATCTAAGCCCGCTCAAGCGCAACCGCATTAAAACCAAGATGGTCAAAGTTGCGCGCGAAGAGAAAAGCTAGTTGTAAGCCCTTTTAGCCGCTAGCCCAATAAAACATCGCGGGAGCAGCTACTAAATATATAGTAACCAATATGCGCATTATTTTTGCAGGCACGCCAGAGTTTGCCAAAGTAGCGCTGCAGCAGCTGCTCGCCGCAGGCCACACCGTGCCGCTGGTGCTCACCCAGCCCGACCGCCCCGCCGGGCGCGGCCTCAAACTGCAAGCCTCCCCCGTCAAGCAATGCGCCCAGGCGCATGGCATCTCCGTCGCCCAGCCCCGCAGCCTGCGCCTGGACGGCAAATACCCCGAAGATGCCGCCGCTGCGCAAGTTGCTATCAACGCCGCCCAAGCCGACGTGATGGTGGTCGCCGCTTATGGTCTTATCTTGCCGCAGTGGGTGCTGGACGCGCCGCGATACGGCTGCCTCAACATCCACGCCAGCCTGCTACCGCGTTGGCGCGGCGCAGCCCCCATCCACCGCGCTATCGAGGCTGGAGACACACATACGGGCATCACCATCATGCAAATGGACGCGGGGCTAGACACAGGCGACATGCTGCTGGTTGAGCCACTGCCCATCGCAGCTCAGGACACCACGCCGACCCTGCACGACAAACTGGCGGTATTAGGCGGGCGCTGCATCGTCCAAGCCCTGGAGCTGTTAGAGCGTGGCGGCCTCACGCCCACTCCGCAGCCGCGCCTGCCCGCTGGCGTGAGCGATGCAGCCCAAGCCGCGGCCCTAGGCATCAGCTACGCCCACAAGATTGACAAAGCCGAGTCTCGCATTGACTGGAGCCGCAGCGCCGCTGAAATCGAGCGCAAAGTACGCGCGCTAGACCCCTTCCCAGGCTGCACTGCGCAGATCCTGGGCGAGGTGGTAAAAATAAACAGCTCTGAAATAAAGAGCTGCTCCCGCGATGATTCATTGGCTTGTGGCACTATTTCCTATGTAAATACAAGCGGTATTGGTGTGCAGTGCGCGGACAGCGTGCTGCTTCTCACCCAGTTGCAGCGCGCGGGCGGCAAGCGCTTGCCAGCTGCAGAGTTTTTGCGCGGCTTTGCCCTGCAGGTGGGGCAACGTTTTGAGTAAGCCCCAGGACACACCCCACGCAACATCTCTATGGCGGCATCCTGAGTTCGCCCAAGGCGCCCGCGACATGCTGCCCATAGCACCCGGCATCGCCGCCTGGGGCCTGATGACCGGCGTGGCCATGATGAAGTCGGGCCTGAGCCTGATCGAGGCGCTCAGCATGGCCTTGTTCGTATTTGCAGGCAGCTCGCAGCTAGCCGCCATGCCCTTGATGATCGCAGGCGCGCCCATGTGGGTAGTGCTGGCCACCGGCTTTTGTGTCAACCTGCGTTTTGTGGTCTTCAGCATCCACCTGCGCCCCTACGTCATGCACCAGCCGCTGTGGCGTCGGTTGGTTAGCGGTTACTTCACTGCAGACTTAAGTTACGTCATGTTTGTGCGGCGCTTTACGCAGCCAGCGCCGCGCGATGACGCTGCCTTGCTGCGATCGCAAGAGGCGTATTTAGCAGGCAACTGTTTTGTGAACTGGTGCAGCTGGGTGGGGGCCAGTGTGACTGGCATTGTGCTGGCCAACTTTATCCCGCAGCACTGGGGCTTGGGCTTTGCGGGCATTTTGGCGCTGCTGGGCATTGCCTGCTCGCTGGCCAGCTCGCGGCTGCGCATGGTGTCGGCGGGCATTGCTGGTGCGGCGGCAGTGGCAGCGTTTGCGCTGCCGCTCAAGCTGAACATTTTGGTGGCCATTGGAGTGGCCGTCGTGGTGTGTTTGGCGCTAGAAAAACTGCGCCCGGCGCCTGCCCATAAACGGAGCGGTACATGACCCCCGGCGTCACCGACGGCTGGACGCTGTTGACCATCGCGGGCCTGGCCTGCGTTACGGTCATTGCGCGCTCGTTTTTCTTCATCTCCAAGAGCGACTGGCAACTGCCCCGCTGGGCCGAGCGCGGCCTACAGTACGCCCCCATCGCAGCGCTGGCGGCCGTCATCATCCCCGAGATGGTGATGTCGCAAGGCGCGCTGATCAGCACCTTCAAAGACGCCCGCCTGTTCGCCGTGGCCGCCGGCATCGCCGTGTTTTATTGGCGCAAAAGCACGCTGGGCTGCATTGTGGGCGGCATGGCGGTGTATTTGCCGCTGCATTTGGTTCTCGGCTGGTAATTTCCCCTCTCGTAGAGATCGCGTTTTACTGCAGAGTGTGAACGGACAGTTGCGTAGCTTCGCCTGTTGCAGACCTCGCGGCTTCGCGGCAGAGCGTGCGCTATGGGCATGCGCCCCGGGCTGCGGCCCGCTTCGCGGGAAGCCTGTGCAGTGCTTGCTTTTGGGGGAAATTTAGAAACTCGCGCAAGCGCTCAAACATC
>JAYVDN010000391.1:0-3140 GCA_043749385.1 Polaromonas sp. | reverse complement strand
TCCAGGCCAATCGATAAACGAATCGTCCCTTGCGTAATGCCCGCGCCCGCCAGCGCCTCATCCGTCATGCGAAAGTGGGTGGTACTGGCAGGGTGGATGACCAGGCTGCGGCAGTCGCCCACATTGGCCAGATGGCTGAAGACCTTGAGTGTTTCAATGAACTTTTTGCCTTGCTCACGCGCACCCTTCAAGTCAAAGCTGAATACGCTGCCAGCGCCGCGCGGCAAGAGCTTTTGCGCTAGCGCATGGCTGGGATGCGATGCGAGCATGGGGTGGCCCACGCGCGAAACAAACGGGTGCGCTGCCAAAAATTCCACCACCTTGGTGGTGTTGCGCATGTGCTGGGCCATGCGCAGAGGCAGCGTCTCTATGCCCTGCAAAATCAGCCACGCGCTGTGCGGGCTCAGGCAGGCACCGAAGTCGCGCAGGCCTTCTCGGCGGGCGCGCAGCAAGAATGCGCCGACCGTGCTCTCTTCGGTAAACACCATGTTGTGAAAACCTGCATAGGCCTCGGTCAGCTCGGCAAACTTGCCTTTTGACAACGGCCCATCCCAAGCAAAGCTACCACCATCTACCACCACGCCGCCAATCACCGTGCCATGGCCCGAGAGAAATTTGGTGGCCGAGTGGTAGACCAAATCGGCCCCATGGTCAAACGGCTTCATCAGCCACGGTGAGGTGAGGGTGCTATCTACCAGCAGGGGTACACCGGCCTCGTGGGCGATCTGCGAGACGGTGGGTATGTCCAGAACGTCCAGGCCCGGGTTGCCCACGGTTTCGCCAAAAAACAGCTTGGTGTTGGGTTGCACCGCATTGCGCCAGCCGTCGATGTCGCTGGGCTTGACAAAGGTGGTGTCAATGCCAAATCGGCGCATGGTGTAGAGCAGCAGGTTTTGCGAGCCGCCGTACAGCGCGGTGGATGCCACGATGTGTGAGCCCGCGCCCATGAGCGTAGCAATGGCCAGGTGCAAGGCCGCCTGGCCCGAGGCCGTGGTGATGGCCCCTATGCCACCTTCAAGGGCCGAGATGCGCTGCTCCAGCACTGCGTTGGTAGGGTTGCTGATGCGGCTGTACACATGGCCTGCGCGCTCCAGGTTAAACAGCGCAGCGGCGTGGTCGCTGGACTCGAACACAAAGGACGTGGTCAGGTGGATGGGCACGGCGCGTGCGCCCGTGGTGGGGTCGGGCGCAGCACCTGCGTGCAGGGCCAAGGTGTCAAAACCGGGGTCAGCGTAGCCGCTCATGGCTCGGTCTCCTTTTGTTTTTGCCGTTTAAAAGTATGGGCTGTTAAAAAAAGCATTTGTGGGCTATATTGTGAGCATAAATCTGAGGAGTTAGGCTATGAAAGTAAGTGATATTCTGAAATCTAAGGGCAATACGCTCTACACCACCACTCCCGAAGACAGCTTGCACCATGCCATGCAGTTAATGGCCGAGAAAGACATTGGCTCTCTGGTGGTCATGTCCAACAGCATGGTGGTCGGTATGTTGACCTTTCGCGAGGTTTTTTTAACCATCAACGCCAATGGCGGCTCGGTGGGTACCACCACGGTTTACCGCGCGATGGACAAAGGGCCGCTGACCTGCACGCCCGAGACCGAGCTGGACGAGGTGCGCCGTATGATGCTGCAGCGCCACGCCCGCTACATGCCCATCATCGACAACCGTCTGCTAATGGGCGTGATCAGCTTCTACGACGTGGCTAAAGCCGTGGTGGACAGCCAAAACTTTGAGAACAAGATGCTCAAGGCCTATATTCGTGACTGGCCCGAGGCAGACGGTTAGTCCCTTCGCGGTGCAATCAGCTATTTGCTTGCAACCAACGTACATACCTGCGCACACCGGTGTCCACATCGGCAAAGACATAGTCACAACCGGCGGCCCGCAACGCAGTGATATCTGCTTGGGTATAGCACTGGTATTTGCCGCGCAGCGCATCAGGGAAGGGCACGTACTCGATGAGTTTGGAGTCCGCTAGGGCGGCAGCATCGTCTGGAATGGCGCTAGCAGCGCGTGCCGTTGCTGGACCCGATGAACTAAGCAAGCTGCTGACCACGGCCCGGGCGACATCGTTGAACGGTTGGGCACGGCCTGTGCCCAGGTTAAAAATGCCCGATGTACTTGGATGGTCGAAGAACCACAGGTTCACCGCCACTACATCGTCCACGGAGATGAAGTCACGCATTTGCGCGCCAGGGCCGTAGCCACCGTATTCGCCAAATAGCTTGACTTTGCCTTCTTTGTTGAACTGGTGAAACTGGTGAAATGCAACGCTGGCCATGCGGCCCTTGTGCTGCTCGCGTGGGCCGTAAACGTTGAAGTATCTAAACCCCACCACTTGCGTCTTGGCGTTCTCTAAATGCGCGCCCAAAGTGCGGCGGGCATACTGGTCAAATAGCAGTTTGCTGTAGCCGTAGACGTTGAGTGGTTTTTCGCATTCGGGGGACTCTTTGAAGGTATCGCTACCGCCATACGTCGCAGCCGACGATGCGTAGAGCAAGCGTGTGCCCTGCGCCTGGGCTGCGCTGAACAACTGTTTGGTCGTCTCGTAGTTGTTCTGCATCATGTACTTGCCGTTGTGCTCCATGGTGTCGCTGCACGCACCTTCGTGGAACACGGCTTCTACTTTGCCATAGTACTCTTGGGCAAAGCGGGTGTAGAACGTATCGGCATCCACATAGTCGGCTATCTGCAGATCGGCCAGGTTGCGAAACTTGTCGCCCTGGGTCAGTTCGTCCACCGCAATGATGTTGCTGATGCCGCGCGCGTTGAGGCCAGCAATAATGTTGCTGCCAATGAAGCCAGCTGCGCCGGTGACTACGATTTTCATATTGGTTTACCAAAAAGTTCGTTGTAAGACACCGTGGCGGTACCAAACTTGCCCACCACGATGCCACCAGCGCGGTTGGCGTGCGGCATGGCGCTACGCAGGCTCATGCCCGCTGCTACCAGCGATGCGAGGGTGGCTATGACGGTATCGCCTGCGCCGGTCACGTCAAACACTTCGCGGGCTTGGGCCTTGACGTGCAGCTCGCCGTCCGCGTCATACAGGCTCATGCCCTCTTCGCTGCGGGTAAAAATCAGTGCGTCCAAGTTGAGCGAGGTGCGTAGGTTTTGCGCCTTGGTGCGCAACTCTTCTT
>JAYVDN010000390.1:0-2224 GCA_043749385.1 Polaromonas sp. | reverse complement strand
CCATTCGAGCGTGTTTAACACTGTCTGAGCCTATACATTGCGCTCCCCCTCTGTGAGGGTACAGTAGGGCAACCGGATCGACCCATGCAAAATCGCGGTTGCACTATCCGGCAATTGAGGGCGTGCAGCCAAAACGAAGGCTCAGGCTGTTGTCCTACAAATGATCAAGCCTTGAAGCCGCTTTAACGTTCATTGTAGTCAGATATATTACGCTATGACGCTATTCGTCACTCGCGCTTTGCACGGCGCATAAAATGATCGTGTACGCTGTTCTCCATATCTACATGCAATGCAATGTTCAGCGCCTTTCACCTTGTAACCTGATACCGCCCCGGTTGATGCATACTTAGGGCCGTTGGGGCATTAATTAACCTGTCAAGAGACACTGGCCACCGGGCAATATGCCACGGCCATAAAGATTACAAACTATGGGTTCCATTACTGTTTCTGTTGTAAGTCATAGGCACGGCGCGTTGGTGGGCCGTCTTATCAAGGAATTGATGGCTATACACAGCCACAAGATCGACAAAATCATTGTGACGCTCAACATTGAGGACGACTGCTGCGCCAACTTGGAGCAAGACGTGAAGGGCTTGCCGCTGGAGGTGGTGGTGTTGCGTAATGCAACGCCACGTGGCTTTGGGGCTAACCATAACCATGCGTTTAGCTTGGCGACAGGCGAGTATTTTTGTGTGCTGAACCCTGATATTGAGCTGCATGCGGGTTGCGACAACCCGTTTAAGGGCTTGCTCATCGCGCTGAGCATGCCTGGCGTAGGGTTGACTTACCCTATGCAAATTACCCGGGGCGGCAAGCTGTTGGATTTTGAGCGTTCGCTGCCCACACTGGGTGCTATCGCCCACCGGCATGGGCCGGGTGCCCATAGCGCCCAGAATAGCAGCAGCTTTAATGCGGTCACTATGGTGGCTACCCCTGAGCGGGTGGACTGGGCTTGCGGGGCGTTTTTGATGCTCAAGAGCAGCGTGTTCAAGGAGCTCGGTGGCTTTGATGAGCGCTACTACATGTACTGTGAAGATGTGGACATTTGCCTGCGCGCCCAGTTGGCAGGCTATAGCCTTGCGCGGGCGCAATCGGTGGTGGTGCACCATACGCAGCGGCGCTCGCTCAAAAACGTTCGGCACCTGAGCTGGCACATACTGAGCCTGCTGCGGCTGTGGCGCTCCCAAGCGTACCTGGAGTACAAAAAACAGTGGCCGATCGCCACGGTCTAATTGCAAATAAAAAAACCAGCTTGTTACCAAGCTGGCTTCTTAGTTTGGCTCTTACAAAAGCAGCTTAGCTTTTATCGTCTACCACAGCACTTGGTGCGCTGTTTTGACACGACTCGATACCGCCGTCGCGGGCTTTTTCGCTGGCGTACATCTGGCTTTGGCCGACGACTTGGTGGTTGCCCGCCTTGAGCACAAAGTAGGGCGAGCCATCTTTGCCCACTTTGCTTTCATAGCGCTCTGCAATGCCAGCATTTTTTTGCACCGATGCGATGCCGTTTTGGGCGCTGGCTTTGCTCTCGTACATCTCGCTGGTCATGATGATCTGGCCGTTGCCTGCGAGTAAATTGAAGAAGAACTTGTCGTTCTTGGATTTTTTGAGCTCAAACTTTCCTGCCATGACGGTGTCCTTTGCGGTGGGGTTAAGTGGGGGTTAAATGGAGGTTTAGGTACCAACACAATAGCTGGTATGGGCGTTGTAACCGGAACTGTCAGGCTTGGCAAGTGGCCCGGTGGCTGGGGTGTGACTATTTGCGCACGGGCGTGCTTTGCAGCAACTTAAACAGGGCACTGTCGTCCTGGCTGGCCAGGCCAGCGGCCAGGGCGCGCGCAAACACGTGGGCCGCGTGTTGGCCTAGGGGGCCGGGGTACGCAGCGGTGTTTGGCGCAGGGTTGGCGTTGGCGTTGGGGGTGGCGTTGGAGATAGGGGTGGCCGCACCCCCCTGCACGCCCGTGCCATCCGCTGGCCCCGGTGGACTATCCAGGTGGCAAGCCGCCTGCACGGCCAGGGCGGTGTCTTTGGCCAGCAGGGTCATGTGGGCGCGGGGGGCGTAGTCGCCCGCCAGGGCGCGCTGCATACGGTCGGTGCCGATCCAGCTTTGGCCGCTGGACTGTTCGATCACATTTTGGGTGGTGGCCAGGTCCAGCCCCATGCGCTGGGCCAGCGCCAGCGCCTCGGCAGCGCCCACCAGATTGATGCCCGCCAGCAGGTTGTT
>JAYVDN010000389.1:0-1897 GCA_043749385.1 Polaromonas sp. | reverse complement strand
GTGCGTGACGGCCTCTTTGGCGGCGCGCATGTCTTCAAACTGCGAGATGTCGGCACCGGAGACGAAGGCTTTCTCACCCGCGCCAGAGAAAACCACCAGGCGCACGCGGTCGTCGCTCTGTGCTATAGACAAAAGAGCAGGCACAGCCTCCCACATGTCTACCGACAGGGCGTTGTGCCGCGCCGGGTTGTTAAAGCGGATGTGCAGCGTGGTCTCATCCAGCCAGGTTTGCACACGCTCCGTGGGCGATACATAAGTTGATACGGTCATCTCAATACACTCCAGTCGATTTCATGCGGGCCAGGTCGTCAGACTTCAGGCCCAGTTCGGTCAAAATTTCTTCGGTATGCTCACCCCGGCGCGGGGCGGCGCGGGCAATGCTGCTGGGCGTGCGCTCCAGCTGCATGGGCTGGCCCACCAGCTTTTGCGCGCCCAGGTGGGTGGACACCACGTCTTTCACCATGCCCAGGTGCTGTATTTGCGGCTCGGCAAACATGTCTTTCACGTTGTTGATCAGCCCACAGGCCACGCCGCCTGCGTTCAGGCGCTCGATCCAATAGGCCCGGTCTTGCAGCGCCAGCTTGGCGTTGATCTCAGCGTTGAGCGCATCGCGGTGCACCGAGCGCCCGGCCTTGGCGCTGTAGCGCTCGTCCTGCACCCATTGCGGCGACTCCAAAATGTCGCAAAAGCGTTCCCAGATTTTGGAGCCAAACACCGCAATGTTCATGTACCCATCGCGCGCCTTGTACACGCCTGTGGGGATGCTGGTAGGGTGAAAGTTGCCAGCCTGCGTGGCCACTTCACCGTCAATCAACCAGCGCGAGGTTTGAAAGTCCATCATGTACACCATGGACTCCAAGAGCGAGGTGTGCAGGTACTGCCCCTGGCCAGATTTCTCGCGCTCTAGCAGAGCTACCAAAATGCCTTGCGCTGCAAAAATACCGGCACACAAATCGGCAATCGGTATGCCCACCCGCATAGGGCCGTGCTCTGCCGCGCCTGTGACCGACATCAGCCCACCCATGCCTTGTGCAATCTGGTCAAACCCAGGCCGCTCGGCCAAGGGGCCAGACTGGCCAAAGCCTGAGATGCTAGCGTAGACCAAGCCGGGGTTATCGACCTTGAGGCTTTCGTAATCAATACCAAGGCGAAACTTCACATCGGGGCGAAAGTTCTCAACCACCACGTCGGCACCTTGAATCAAACGCTTGAGCACGGCAATGCCTTCAGCTTCTTTGAGGTTCAGCGTGATGGAGCGTTTGTTGCGGTGGGTGTACTGGTAGTCAGACCCCTCCTGCCCGCCCAGTGTGTCGTCCCCGCGCATGTGCTCGGGCATTTGCACCTGCACCACGTCGGCGCCCCAGTCGGCCAACTGGCGGCAAGCCGTCGGGCCCGCGCGCACCTGGGTGAGGTCGATCACGCGAAAGCGCGCTAGCGCGGAGGAGGCGGGCATGTGGGGCATGGAGGGAGTCCGGGAATAGTCTGCGGGTCAAACACCTGGGTGTTACGTGTAACCATGCTAGCGGATATGGTTGCCGCTGCGATTGTGGAAAACCGAGGGCTTTGGGGAATGACGCTCAGGCTGGTGGCGCTACTTCAGTTGCGTTATTGGCACGCAAAAGGGACTGGCTAAGTCTTGTACGGGAGCTGGCCGACGGTGTACTCAGCTCCGCGGCTGTCCCCCGTGCTGGCCTATGGCCAGCGGCTCCTCCTTTATGCCGCTGCGCTGAGTACACCGCCGACCAGCTCTTGCGCAAGCGGTTGGCGATCTTCCGTGTGGCTCCAAACATCCCTGTACGCAGCTTTTGCGAAGTAGGTGGCGATCAACTGATGTGCCCCAACCAAACCAGTACGCAGCCCTGGCGCTTGGTGTGCACAGCGCAGCGGCATAAAGGAG
>JAYVDN010000388.1:0-9960 GCA_043749385.1 Polaromonas sp. | reverse complement strand
CGGCATGGTGAAAGCCGTGGACAGCGGCTGGGCCAAGCTGAAAATTGAAGCGGCTGCGGCTGAGAAGCAGGCGCGTATTGACAGTGGGCAAGATGTGATTGTGGGGGTGAATAAGTACAAGCTGAAGACTGAAGATGCTATTGAGGCAAGGGATATTGACAATGTGGCGGTGCGGGAAGGGCAGATAGCTAGACTGAAAGAAATTAAGTCAAAACGCGATCAAGCCCAGGTAGATAAAGCGTTAGCAGCTATTACTTTTGCAGCGGGGCATGAGGGGATGGGTAACTCGGCTGCTGGTGCTGCAAGTGGTGCAAGCAGAGGCGATGGTGCTGGAAGTGTTGCTAGTAGCAATGCCGGAGGCGCTGGGCAGGGCTCCAGCAACTTGCTAGACCTCACCGTCCAAGCCATCCGCCTGCGCGCCACCGTAGGCGAAGTCAGCGACGCACTAGAAAAAGCCTTCGGCCGCCACCGCGCCGATATCCACAAAGTCAGCGGCGTGTACGCCGCAGCCTATGACGCAGACGCAAGCCAAGGTGACACCATGGAATACTGGAACCGACTCAAAAAAGACATAGCAGACTTCGCCGAAGCCCAAGGCCGCCGCCCCCGAGTAATGATCTCAAAACTAGGCCAAGACGGCCACGACCGGGGTGCCAAAGTGGTAGCCACGGCATTCGCCGACCTAGGTTACGACGTAGACATGGGCCCGTTATTCCAAACCCCCGAAGAATGCGCCCGCCAAGCCATTGAAAACGACGTACACGCCGTAGGCGTAAGCACGCTAGCCGCAGGCCACAAAACCCTAGTCCCCGCCATCATCGCCGAGCTCAAAAAGCAAGGCGCAGACGACATCATCGTCTTTGTTGGCGGCGTGATCCCACGGCAAGACTATGACTTTTTGTATGCAGCGGGCGTGAAGGGTATCTACGGGCCAGGGACGCCAATCCCTGTTTCAGCTAAAGACGTGCTGGAGCAGATCAAAAAGGCTTTGGCGTAGGTGCGAAAGGGATTGTATTTTGTGATTTTAATTACTTGAAATATTGTAGTACATGAAATACAATTTGAATTTTCATAGGAGAATTCCATGACTGCACTTTCCATTCGGATTGAACCGGAATTAGAAGAAATGCTGACCTTGGAGGTGAAGCGCCTTAAAACGACTCGCTCAAAATTCATTCAAAATTTGCTTGCGCAGGCATTAGCACCTAAAGATGCGTACGCTTTGCTCATGAAAGCACATGCTCAATTTGGAATTGACCAACCAGATCTATCCGTCCCACGCACGAATAATGCGTCGAATGTAAAAGCACTGGTGAAAGCGGCGATAGAGGAAAAGCACCGAAAAATTAAGCAAAGTAATCTTGAAGATTCATTAAAAGAAGCAAAACAAAAAACAAAAACCAAGGCGATTGCAGCATGAGTTCTGCACTGATGGATGCAAGTGCCTTGGTGGCATTGTTTAACCCGGTAGAAGTAAATCACGCTTCTTATGTCAGCAAAGTAGCCGCATGCGCTAAAAATAAGCAGCGCCTGCTTAGCACTTGGTCATGCGTTACAGAGGCGAGCTACCTCTTGTCACCACGCTCCCATTTCAGCATGTTGGCTTGGTTGGCGGACGGGTCTGTAGATATTCATAATTTTGAAACGAGTGATTTACCAGAGTTTCTTGAGGTCATGCAGCAGTACAGCGAACCACAAAAAACCACCATGGACTTCGCCGATGCATCGCTGTACTGGTTGGCCTGCAAGATGGGTTGCACCAATATCTTGACCGAAGATCGCCGAGATTTTTTGCGTTATCGCCTGCCGGATGGCCGAGCGTTTACGATTTTGTAGGAGCAGATACCTTGAATTGGGAGAACCAGGTTTGACGCTGGCTAAGCATGTTATCGACGGTGAGGCGACTGCGCAGCGCCGTGCGATCGCCAAAGCCATTACGTTGCTGGAATCAACCCGCGCAGACCATCGCGCGCAGGCCGATGCGTTATTGACTGCGCTGTCACCACACACTGGCCAATCCTTCCGCTTGGGTATTAGTGGCGTGCCGGGCGTAGGTAAATCCACCTTTATCGAAACACTAGGTTTGTACTTGATTGAACAAGGCCACCGTGTCGCCGTGCTCACCATCGACCCATCGTCCACCATCTCCGGCGGCTCCATTCTGGGCGATAAAACGCGCATGGAAAAGCTGTCGGTACACGAGAAGGCCTACATCCGCCCCAGCCCCAGCAGCGGCACACTGGGCGGCGTGGCCGAGAAAACGCGTGAGGCGATGCTGGTGTGCGAGGCCGCCGGTTATGACATCGTGATTGTCGAAACCGTGGGCGTGGGCCAGAGCGAGACAGCGGTGGCAGGCATGACGGATATGTTTGTGCTGATGCAGTTGCCCAATGCGGGTGACGATTTGCAGGCGATTAAAAAGGGTGTGATGGAGCTAGCCGACTTGGTGGTCATCAATAAAGCAGATATTGACAAAGATGCCGCCACGCGCGCGCAGGCGCAGATCACCTCAGCCATGCGGCTGTTTGGGCAGCAGGGCAATCCTGCACATGCCCAACACGACCGGGCGGTTTGGCATCCACAAGCCATTCAGCTCTCGGCTTTGCATGGCACGGGTGTGCAAGAGTTTTGGCAGAGCGTGTCCAGCTTCAAAGATTTGCAAGTGCAGAGCGGCAAGCTGGCGCAGCGCAGGCAACAACAGTCGCTGGCGTGGATGTGGGAGCGGATTGAGGCGGGTTTGAAGCAAGCCTTCAAGCAAAGCCCGCAGGTACAGGCGCTGTTGCCGATGTTGACGCAGCAGGTGCTTAGCGGCCATGTAGCGGCATCCACTGCAGCGCGAAATCTGCTTGCAGCCCAATAGAATATTGCGCGACCAGCTACGAAATACATAGTAATTAGATTAATACAGAGATAAAGAGAAAACCATGCAAGACATCCTAGAGCAACTAGAAGCCAAACGCCAACTCGCCCGTATGGGCGGCGGCCAAAAGCGCATTGACGCGCAGCACAAAAAAGGCAAGCTCACGGCGCGTGAGCGGCTGGAGATACTGCTGGACGAAGGCAGCTTTGAAGAGTGGGACATGTTCGTTGAACACCGCTGCGTGGACTTTGGCATGCAAGACCAGAAGATCCCCGGCGACGGCGTGGTCACTGGCTACGGCATGATCAACGGACGCTTGGTGTTTGTCTTTAGCCAAGACTTCACGGTGTTTGGCGGGGCACTGAGCGAGGCGCACGCCGAGAAGATTTGCAAGATCATGGACCAAGCCATGAAGGTGGGTGCGCCCGTGATTGGACTGAACGACTCTGGCGGCGCGCGCATCCAGGAAGGCGTGGCATCGCTAGGCGGCTATGCTGACGTGTTCCAACGCAACGTGATGGCCAGCGGTGTGGTACCCCAGATCAGCATGATCATGGGGCCCAGCGCAGGCGGTGCGGTGTATTCACCCGCCATGACCGACTTTATCTTCATGGTCAAAGACTCGTCCTACATGTTCGTCACCGGCCCCGAGGTGGTAAAGACCGTGACGCATGAAGAAGTGACTGCCGAAGAGCTGGGCGGAGCCATCACCCACACCACCAAAAGTGGCGTGGCCGACCTGGCGTTTGAAAACGACGTAGAGGCGTTGCTGATGCTGCGCCGCCTGTACAACTACCTGCCCCTGAATAACCGCGAAAAAGCTCCCGTCCGCCCCAGTGGCGACCCTGCCGCGCGCCTGGACATGTCGCTCGACACTCTAGTGCCCGACAACGCCAACAAGCCCTACGACATGAAAGAGCTGATCACCAAGACGGTGGACGATGGCGACTGGTTTGAGCTGCAACCCGAGTACGCTAAAAACATTTTGATCGGCTTTGCACGCATGGACGGACAGACAATCGGCATCGTGGCCAATCAGCCGCTGGTACTGGCCGGTTGCTTGGACATCAAATCATCCATTAAGGCTGCACGCTTCGTGCGTTTTTGTGATGCGTTCAACATTCCCGTCATCACCTTTGTCGATGTACCCGGCTTCATGCCCGGCACATCGCAAGAATATGGCGGCATTATCAAACACGGTGCCAAGCTGCTCTACGCTTACGCTGAATGCACGGTGCCTAAAATCACCGTCATCACCCGCAAAGCCTACGGTGGTGCGTATGACGTGATGTCGTCTAAACATCTGCGAGGTGATGTGAACTTTGCCTGGCCCAATGCAGAGATTGCGGTGATGGGTGCCAAAGGCGCAGTGGAGATCATCTTCCGCGAGGACAAAGGCGACCCAGCCAAGCTAGCCGCCAAAGAAGCCGAATACAAAGCCCGCTTCGCAAACCCTTTTGTCGCAGGCGCACGCGGCTTCATCGACGACGTGATCTTGCCGCATGAAACACGTAAGCGGATATGTCGTTCGTTGGTGATGCTTAAAGATAAAAAAATTGAAAATCCGTGGCGTAAACACGGAAATATTCCGCTTTAGGTGGATTTATTAAATGTTCATATTTGACATTTAAAGTGCTAAAAACGATAATTAATGCTCTTATGAGAACATTTAATTTACTATCATCTCAAAGCATTTGCACTGAATTGGGGGGGCGAATCAAACGATTGCGTCTCGCACAAAACTTGGGTCAACAACAGTTGGCAGATATGACGCAGAGTTCACTTTCATCTGTGCGCAGGCTTGAGGCGCAAGGTCAGGGGAGCCTTGAATTTATCGTACGCGTGGTGCAAGCATTGCAGGCCGTAGAGCAGTTAGAGAATTTGTTTGAGCAGCCTATACAAACCATTGCGCAAGTAGAGCGTGAGCAATCTCTGGCGCTTAGGCAGCGTGCGCGTGCGCCTAAAGCTTTTGCTAAGGTGCGCGTTCAGCCATGAAGAAGCTGCAAGTTACCTATGACGGTTGGGGTGAGCGTTGGCCGCTAGGCACATTAGCGGACACGGGGCGCGACATCATGTTTGAGTATTCACCGCAAGCCGTAGAGCGTGGTTTGCAGCTATCTCCCATGCACCAGCCCTTGCCGCGAGCTGGAGCAGCAGCAGTTTCTTTTAAGGGCGAAGCACACTCTTATGGACTGCCAGGCTTTATTGCCGATGCATTGCCAGACGGCTGGGGCATGCTGCTGATGGATCGCGCTTTGCGCAAACTAGGCCGCAATCCACGCGAGGTATCGGTGCTGGAGCGTTTGGCCATTGTGGGTGAGCGTGCTATGGGTGCGTTGTCGTTCGAACCGTCTGATGAAGACATCTTGCCAGCAGAAAAACTGCAACTCAAGGAGCTTGCCAAAGAAGTCATCGCTTTACAAACTGATGATCACTCGGGTACTGATAAAGCCGATGCCCAGCTTCGCCACTTGATGCAACTGGGCGGATCGCCGCAGGGCGCACGTCCTAAAGTGCTGGTGGATTTCAACGCCCGAACAGGGCAGCTCAGCAGCGGTATGCCTCTGGCAGGCAGCGCTACGCCATGGTTGATGAAGTTCCCGGCGGAAAGCGAGCACCGCGAGGTCTGCGCGATTGAGGAGCTTTATGCCCGCGTGGCACGCCACGGAGGCATGGACATTCCGCGCAGCCGATTCTTTGATCTGGGCACCAAGTACAGTGCATTCGGTGTCGAGCGCTTTGACCGAGTGGTAAAAAGCAAAGATGTATTGCGTGTGCCCATTATGAGCATGTCTGCGTATTTGCAGGCTGACCATCGGTTGCCGTCGCTAGATTACGAGACCATATTGCTAGCAACTCTGAGAATCACTGGCGATCAACGTGAAGTGGTTAAAGCATTCGAGCGTTGCATCTTCAACGTCATCATGCATAACCGCGACGACCACAGCCGCAACTTTGCATTTCGGATGAACGAGCAGGGTATGTGGAAATTGTCCCCAGCATTTGATTTGACCTACAGCTTTGGCCCCGGCGGTGAGCATTCGACCAGTGCGGCGGGACACGGAAAACGCATTATGCGAGCGCATGTGATGCAAGTGGCTAAAGCAGGCGGTATGTCTTCGCAAGTGGCAAATCGTTGCATTGACGATTGGACAGGCTGCGCCCAAGGCATGACCAAGTTATTGAAGGAGTTACCGATTCGTCGTACTACTTTGAATGATTTGTTGAAGTCTACGACTGCACGCATTGAATTACTAAATTAAGTATGGAAGAAATATGTTTACAAAAATCCTCATAGCCAACCGTGGCGAAATCGCTTGCCGCGTGATTCAAACCGCCCGCAAGATGGGCATCAAAACCGTGGCGGTGTACTCCGATGCGGACAAAGACGCGCGGCATGTGCAACTGGCGGACGAGGCGGTGCATATTGGTGCTGCGCCTTCGCGTGAGTCGTATTTGCTGGCCGACAAGATCATTGCGGCGTGCAAGCAGACCGGGGCGCAGGCAGTGCATCCGGGCTATGGCTTTCTGAGCGAGAACGCGGGCTTTGCCAAACGGGTGGAAGAAGAGGGTATCGTTTTTATTGGGCCTAAGCATTACTCCATTGCGGCGATGGGCGATAAGATTGAATCCAAGAAGCTGGCGGGCGCCGCTGGTGTGAACTGCATTCCGGGTGTGAATGATGCGATTGAAACCGCTGAGAAGGCGGTAGAGATTGCCAAGGGTATTGGCTACCCGGTGATGATCAAGGCCAGCGCAGGTGGCGGTGGCAAAGGCTTGCGCGTGGCGCATGATGACAAGGAAACCTTTGAAGGTTTTACCAGTTGCCGCAATGAGGCACGCAACAGCTTTGGTGATGACCGCGTGTTTATCGAAAAATTTGTCGAAGAGCCGCGCCATATTGAGATTCAATTGATCGGCGATAGCCAAGGTAATGTGATTTATTTGAACGAGCGGGAATGCTCGATCCAGCGCCGCCACCAAAAGGTGATCGAAGAAGCGCCGTCGCCCTTTATCAGCGAGGCTACGCGCAAGGCTATGGGCGAGCAGGCCGTGGCGCTGGCCAAGGCGGTGAAGTACCAGAGTGCGGGCACGGTGGAGTTTGTGGTGGGCAAAGACCAGAGCTTTTACTTTTTGGAGATGAACACCCGCCTACAGGTGGAGCACCCGGTGACGGAATGCATTACCGGGCTGGACTTGGTGGAGCTGATGATTCGCGTAGCTGCGGGCGAGCAGCTGCCATTGGCGCAAAAAGACGTGCAGCGCAATGGCTGGGCGATGGAGTGCCGCATCAATGCCGAAGACCCGTTCCGCAACTTTTTGCCATCTACCGGCAGACTGGTGCGCTTTCAGCCACCCGCACAAACCATGCACCAGGCCAATACGCAGGATCTGTACGGCGTGCGGGTGGACACCGGCGTGCAGGACGGTGGCGAGATTCCGATGTATTACGACTCGATGATCGCCAAGCTCATCGTGCATGGCAAAGACCGCCTTGACGCGATTGCCAAGATGCGCGAGGCGCTTAACGCTTTTGTGATTCGCGGCATCAGCAGCAACATCCCTTTCCAGGCAGCGCTGCTGGCGCACCCAAAGTTTGTAGCAGGGGACTTCAACACCGGCTTTATTGCTGAGAACTACGGCAAAGGCTTTGCCGCTGAAGATGTGCCGCATGACGACCCGAATGTGCTCCAGGCCATCGCCGCCTTTGTGCGCCGCAAAGCACACGAGCGCGCAGCGGGCATGAGCGGGCAACTGCCAGGCTTCCAGCGAAAACTTGAAAAAGACTACGTGGTGGTGACGCTGGGCGCGCAAGGCGAGCACAGCTATACGCCTGTACACGTAGAAGAATTCACAGGTCAAATCGGCTTTGCCCGAATCAATATTGGTACAAGCAGCTACGAAATATACAGCGAGTCACGTCTGAACGACATCGCCATCCACGGCACCATCAACGGCCAACCGTTCACCGCCCAGGTAGAGCGAGGTACCCGCAAAGACCCGCTGGCGCTGCGCGTGCAGCATAACGGTACGCAGATCGACGCGCTGGTGCTCAGCCCGCGCGTGGCCGAGCTACGCAAGCTGATGCCGCACAAGGCACCGCCCGACATGAGCCGCTACGTGCTCTCGCCCATGCCCGGCCTGCTGGTGGACGTAGCCGTACAAGTAGGCCAAAAAGTGCAAGCCGGTGAACGCGTGGCCGTGATCGAGGCCATGAAGATGGAAAACGTGCTGTTTGCCGCCGCCGACGGTGTGGTGGGCAAGGTGCTGGCGGTAAAAGGCGAATCGCTGAGCGTGGACCAGCCTATCGTTGAGTTTGCCTAAACGCTGAGCCAATGCGCAAACCATGAATACGCTAGTGTCACCTGTCTCAGATGTTGCCGCAAGGGCGTGCACTGCGCCAGATATTCGGCGAGAATTACACTGCCTATTGTTCGCGCGTCAGGCGTTGGCTGTAGGCTAGAGCGTCAATGCAATCGCAAACATCCACGCAAGATAACCAGGAGCAAACCATGAACCCTCAGGAATTTGAAGCCGGTCTGCGCGCAGACCACTATGGCGAAATCGCCACCGTCAGCAAGCCTGTGGGCTACAGCATGGGTGAGCATATCCACCCGTTTGATGCCTGTGCGCTGATCACCGAAGGGGCCATCAACATCACCGTGGACGGCGTGCCACGCAGCTACGGCGTGGGGGACATTTTTCGCTTGGCAGCAGGTACCCCGCACCTGGAGGATGCCGCAGTCCATGGCGTGACGTATCTGGTCGGTCGCCGACAACAAAGCCAGTAGCACTGACCACAATTTACACTGGCGGCTAAAGTGACTTCAGTCCAACAGATCCATGACGATCAGCACAGCGTGTTGATCGTCGTCGACGCGCAAAACGGCTTTATGCCGGGTGGCGGCCTGCCGGTGCCGCGCGGCGACGAGGTGGTGCCTGTGATCAACCGCATCGGCCAGCTTTTTAGCAATGTGGTGCTGACGCAAGACTGGCACCCTGCAGGGCACGCATCCTTTGCCTCCAGCCACGCAGGCAAGTCTCCGTATGAAGTCATCACCATGCCCTATGGCCCCCAAGTGCTGTGGCCCGAGCACTGCGTGCAGGGCACGCACGACGCAGCCTTGCACAAAGACCTGCACCTACCGCAGGCCCAGCTCATCATCCGCAAGGGCTTTCACCCGCAGGTAGACAGTTATTCGGCCTTTATGGAGGCTGACCGCAGCACCACCACCGGGTTGGCGGCTTACCTGCAAGCGCGCGGGCTGCGCAAGGCGTATGTCTGCGGCCTAGCTACTGATTTTTGCGTGGCCTGGACAGCACTGGACGCATGCGCTGCGGGCTTGCAGGTCGTGGTGATTGAAGATGCCTGCCGCGCTATAGACCTTAATGGCTCGCTGGCCAGCGCTTGGCAATCCATGTTGGCGGCAGGCGTGCAGCGCGCGCAGTCGTCTCAGTTGCTGCCCAGTCAATCGAGTTAATTTTTTAGACGATTCTCCGAGTTCTCTCTGAACTTCCTCTCCACCGTTTCCAAACCGTATCCAGCATGACCCGTCCCTTCAAAGTCCTCGGTATCCAGCAAATCGCCATTGGCGGCACTGATAAAAATAAATTACAAAAACTCTGGGTAGACATGCTCGGCCTGCAAGTCACCGGCACCTTCAAAAGCGAGCGCGAGAATGTGGACGAAGACATCTGCGCCATCGGCAGCGGCCCGTTCAGGGTGGAGGTGGATTTGATGCAACCCATCGACCCTGACAAGAAACCCGCCGTGCACATCACCCCGCTCAACCATGTGGGTTTGTGGATTGATGACTTGCCCAAGGCGGTAGATTGGCTGACCGCCAAGGGTGTGCGCTTTGCACCCGGCGGCATTCGCAAGGGCGCAGCCGGCTACGACATTACCTTTTTGCACCCTAAGAGCAATGACGAATTCCCCATCGCGGGCGAGGGTGTGTTGATCGAGCTGGTGCAGGCGCCGCCCGAGGTAGTCAGCGCGTTTGCAAAACTGGCTGGCGCTGCCGCGTAAGTCGCAGCCTGCTGAAACGCAGACTGTTGTGCATGGGCGTAGAACACGCTTAACTTGCTGTGTCCGCCAG